>NZ_JBWKZA010000001.1:0-128768 GCF_059424045.1 Pseudomonas sp. GW456-L12 | reverse complement strand
GGGCTATAGCTCAGCTGGGAGAGCGCTTGCATGGCATGCAAGAGGTCGACGGTTCGATCCCGTCTAGCTCCACCAATTTACAGTTCAAGGTCTGGCCACACCGGCCTTGAATCGATCAGTTCTCAGCGCTGATCAGTTGTTAGAAGGGTTTGCGTCCCCTTCGTCTAGTGGCCTAGGACACCGCCCTTTCACGGCGGTAACAGGGGTTCGAGTCCCCTAGGGGACGCCAGTTTTACAGAAGCGATGTTGCAAGATGTCGCTCCGCCGCGAGGCGAAAAATCTGGGGCTATAGCTCAGCTGGGAGAGCGCTTGCATGGCATGCAAGAGGTCGACGGTTCGATCCCGTCTAGCTCCACCAATTTTACAGTTCAAGGTCTGGCCACACCGGCCTTGAATCGATCAGTTCTCAGCACTGATCAGTTGTATAGAAGGGTTTGTGTCCCCTTCGTCTAGTGGCCTAGGACACCGCCCTTTCACGGCGGTAACAGGGGTTCGAGTCCCCTAGGGGACGCCACGTTTACCCGCTCTGCGGGATTTATAAGGGTCATTCAATTATTGAATGGCCCTTTTGTTTGTCTGGCGTTTGGCCAATTCTCCCTTTCTCCCCACACTGTTCACCTGACCGACGGTCACACTAACGACTTGCGAAAATTTATTATGAGAATAATATTTTGATCGTAATATTCGGAGGCAACGATGAACGATAAAAAAGCTCAAACCCGCGAGCGCATTCTCCAGGCCGCCAGCACCGCGCTGGTGCAGCGTGGCCCGGCCGAGCCGAGCGTGGGCGAAGTGATGGGTGCCGCGGGCCTGACGGTCGGTGGCTTCTACGCGCATTTCGAAAGCAAGGACGCCCTGATGCTGGAAGCGTTCAGTCAATTGCTGGCCCAGCGCCGGGGCCTGATCGCCGATATGGACGCATCGTTGACCGGCGAGGAGCGGCGAGCGCTGGTGGCAGCGTTCTATCTGTCGCGCAAGCACCGCGATTCCACCGAGCAGGCCTGCCCGATCCCCGCGTCGGTCGGTGAAATGGGGCGCCTGCCGGACGATTTCCGCAAAGTCCTGAATGAACACATCGAGCTGATGCTGGCTCAGTTGGCGACCACCCCCGAAGACACCGACAAGGCCCTGGCCGATCTGGCCCTGATGGTGGGCGGCTTGTCCCTGGCCCGGGCGCTGGGAGCCGGTGAGCTGTCGGACCGTTTACTGCGCGCTGCCAAGTCGGCGGTGCTATGACCTGAGGCGCTGGCCTGAGGAGAGAAGCGATGAGCACGTTAAGTTGGGTTCGTGGCGTTAACGGCACCTTGGGCTGGGTTGCACCGAAGCTGGTCGCCAGCAAGATGCGACTGGCCTTCATGACGCCGCGCGAGCGGCTGCCGCGTGACTGGGAGCTGCCGCTGCTGGCGCGTTCGGAGCGCATTACCCTGCGCTTCGGGCTCTCGGCATTGCGCTGGGGCCAGGGGCCGGCGGTGCTGCTGATGCACGGTTGGGAAGGCCGCCCCACGCAATTTGCCAGCCTGATCGATGCGCTGGTGGGCGCCGGCTACAGCGTCGTGGCGCTGGACGGTCCCGCCCACGGGCGTTCTCCCGGTCGCGAGGCCAATGTGATGCTGTTTGCCCGGGCGATGCTCGAAGCCGCCGCGGAGTTACCGCCGCTGCGCGCGGTCATCGGCCATTCCATGGGTGGCGCCAGCGCCATGCTGGCGGTGCAGCTGGGTTTGCGTACCGAGACCCTGGTCAGCATCGCCGCCCCGGCGCGGATACTCGGCGTCCTGCGCGGCTTCGCCCGTTATGTGCGCCTGCCACCCAAGGCGCGCTCGGCCTTTATCCGCCAGGTGGAGCAGGATGTCGGCATGCGCGCCGCGGCCCTGGATGTCGCGCATTACCAGTTGGATATGCCCGGGTTGATCGTGCATGCCGAAGACGATTGCTTTGTCCCGGTCAAGGAGTCCGAACTGATTCACGACGCCTGGTTCGACAGCCGCTTGTTGCGCCTGAAGGAGGGCGGGCATCAGCGCGTATTGGCCGATCCGCGGCTGATCGAGGGTGTGCTGACGCTGTTGGCCGGCCGCAGCCTGCAAGCGCGCCAATCCGCCTGAGCAATCCGTTACACTGCCCCGGTCGAATAATCTGACCGGGAGTGGGGCATGGGCTGGGATCTGGCAACGCCGTTTATCATCGATCTGCAGGTAGGTGCCGAAGACATCGACGGCTTGGGGCACGCCAACAATGCGGTGTACGTCACTTGGCTGGAGCGTTGCGCCTGGCGTCATTCCCAGCGCCTGGGCCTGGACCTGAGCGAATATCGCCGCCTGGATCGGGCCATGGCGGTGGTACGCCACGAGATCGACTACCTGGCGGCGGCCTATGAAGGCGACGAGCTGCAGCTGGCGACCTGGATCGTCGACTGGGACCAGCGCCTGAAGATGTCGCGGCGCTTCCAGCTGGTGCGTCCGAGCGATGGCACTACCTTGCTGCGGGCCCAGACCACCTTTGTCTGCATCGAGCTGTCCAGCGGCAAGCCCAAGCGCATGCCGGCGGAGTTTCTCGAGGGTTATGGGCCGGCGTTGCAAGGGGCGAGCTGAACCCGCCCGCGACCATCCACCCGTTGAAATACCTGCTTCCCAGCGAAACCCAGTAAACTGCCGCACGTTTTTTTACCGCGTTTTACGTTGAGTGTGATTCATGCAAATTGCTTTGGCGCCCATGGAAGGGTTGGTCGATGACATCCTGCGGGATGTGCTGACCCGGGTCGGTGGTATCGACTGGTGCGTGACCGAGTTCATCCGGGTCAACGATCAGTTGCTCACGCCGGCCTATTTCCACAAGTTCGGCCCCGAGTTGTTGAATGGCGCCCGGACCGCGTCCGGCGTGCCGCTGCGGGTGCAGCTGCTGGGTTCCGATCCGGTATGCCTGGCGGAAAACGCCGCCCTGGCCTGCGAGCTCGGTTCCGAAGTCATCGACCTGAACTTCGGTTGCCCGGCCAAGACCGTCAACAAATCCCGTGGCGGTGCGGTGCTGCTCAAGGAGCCGGAGCTGCTCAACCAAATCGTCGAGCAGGTGCGGCGTGCCGTGCCTGCGCACATCCCGGTGACCGCCAAGATGCGCCTCGGCTTCGACAGCCCGGATGGCTCGCTGGTGTGCGCCACGGCGCTGGCCGAAGGCGGCGCGGAACATATCGTGGTGCATGCGCGGACCAAGGTCGACGGCTACAAGCCGCCGGCGCACTGGGAGTGGATTCCGCGAGTGCAGGACGTGGTCAAGGTGCCGGTGTTCGCCAACGGCGATATCTGGAGCGTCGAAGACTGGCGCCGCTGCCGCGAAATCAGCGGCGTGGAAGACATCATGCTCGGCCGTGGCCTGGTGTCGCGTCCGGACCTGGCCCGGCAAATCGCCGCCGCGCGGGCCGGGGAAGAGGTGGTCGAGATGACCTGGGCCGAACTGATGCCGCTGATCCAGGACTTCTGGCTGCAAGCCAAGGCGCAGATGACGGCTCGCCAATCGCCGGGTCGCCTGAAGCAGTGGCTGGCGATGCTGACCCGCAACTATCCCGAGGCGGTGGAGCTGTTCACCGTCCTGCGTCGCGAAACCGAGCCGGATCAAGTCTCGCGTTTGCTGGGCTTGCCGGTGGCCGAGGCAGCCTGAAAAAAATCTGCGAAAAGTCTCTTGAAATGCAATGGGCGGTCCCTATCTAAGGGTTACGCGATGCCGAATTCGGGTCGCGGAGACAAAAAAACTTGCTGATTGTTTTCAGGAGATTTGAACCATGAGTACTGCATTTTCCCTCGCGCCACTGTTCCGTTCCTCGGTGGGTTTCGACCGTTTCAACGACCTGTTCGAAACCGCCCTGCGCAATGAGCCAGGCAGCACCTATCCGCCCTACAACGTCGAAAAGCACGGCGACGACCAATACCGCATCGTCGTGGCCGCCGCCGGGTTCCAGGAAGAAGACCTGGAGCTGCAAGTCGAGAAGGGCGTGCTGACCATCAGTGGCGGCAAACGCGACGCGAACGAAGGCGTCACCTTCCTGCACCAGGGCATCGCCCAGCGTGCGTTCAAGCTGTCCTTCCGTCTGGCCGATCACATCGAGATCAAGGCCGCCGGCCTGAGCAACGGTCTGTTGAGCATCGACCTGCTGCGAGTGATCCCGGAAGAGGCGAAAGCCAAGCGCATCCCGATCAACGGGACGCAGAAGCCAGCCCTGCAGCATTGATCCATGCGCCGCCACACAGGCGTTTGATCGAGCGCTGAGTCGCTGAAAAAGGCCCCGACAAGTCGGGGCCTTTTTTATGCCCGGAAAAATCGCCGTTCGCCTTTGCCGCGTTGCGGCGCTTTCTCTACAATCCGCCGCAGTTTTGCCGACCCCCCTCCTTACCGGTCGGCCTGGAGCCTTTTTCATGGAAGAGATACACCAGCGCTGGCTGTGGAGCCTCTCTGCGCCGATGGTTGCGCTCAATCCTCGCGCCGGATACGACAATCCCGCGTTCTACCCCGGCCCGGAATCCATCGACCTGCAAGGCAGTTGGGGCATCGGTGACCGACGGCAGTTGCTGGACATGCTGGAAAAGATGACTGACAACGGTCATGCCGGCCATCTCGACGATGCCTATCGCGCCTGGCAGCGTTGCCTGCCAAGCGAATGGCAAGCCTTGCTCGACACCCTCGAACCTCGCGAGCGCATCCTGCATGAGCTCGCCAGCCGGACCTTTGGCGCTTGCGGCCCGGGCGGGATTCTTTCCTGGGATTACGGGCGCATGGGGTTTCTCTTGCGTTGTGGCGTGCGCAACCGGTGGATCGATCTGACCGAAAGTCTTTGGCTGCACAGCCGATTGGCGGTCAGAGCGCAATACCACTACGGCAGCTGGTTCGCCTATTTCAATGGGTTCCTGGTTGGGCGCTCGTTTTGGGCCTGCCTGGGCAACAGCGATGAAGAACTGGCGTACGAGCTGGATCGGCAAGGAGAAAATCCCCTCAGCCAGAGAATCGCCCGGGGCCTTGCTCAAAACATGCCGGAGTGCCTGGCGGACCTGCCTTGGCATCTGGAACTGGATATGCCGCAACGTCCGGCGTCGCTTGAGGAGTTCGACTGGTCATGAGTTGCTGGATAAAGCTGGGTATCGACCCTACCACCGATGAAACGCTGATTCGCAATGCCTATCGTGCCCGTCTGCCGGAGCATCACCCGGAGACCGATCCCGAAGGGTTCCAGGCACTGCGCCAGGCCTACGAGAGTGCCCTGCGGCTGGTGCGTGACAAGGAGCAGGAACTTGAAGCGGCGCAGGAGAGCGAGCCTGAGCCTGCGCAGGCCATCCTCGATTTTGATGCGCTGCTGAGTGATCCGGCGCGACGCTTCAATCCTGAGGCCTGGCAGGCCTTTATCAAGACACTGGATCAACTGCCGCTCGGCATGCTCGATGACCTGCGCTGGGAGTTGTTCGGGCGGACGGCCAACGCCGGGCCGCTGTCCCATCGTTGCGCGGGCCTGCTGGCCCAGCGCATGGGCTGGGAGCATCAGTTGCTGGAGCTGGGGTTCGATCAGGCCCGGCATGTCGAGGACTATCTGGAGCGGATCAAGACCCCGGACCCATTCGATACGGCGCTGATGGGGAACTGGTCGGAGCCGGCGCAGACCGAAAGCCTGTGGTACGCGCGCAGTCTCGACTTCATCTTCGACCGGCGACCGCTCCACGAGTACGAAGGTTTCGCCAGCCAACACACCTGCCTGCCGTTGCCGAACGATGCGCTCTTCATCAAGCGCTTGCTGGTGCAATTCACCCAGGCCGGTATCGGTGGTCCGGGGCTGCTGCAGCTGTGCATCGAGCAGCAGCGCGAAGCGCCGGATGATGTGGACTGGCTGTACTTGCTGGCGTGCCAGAGCAGCCTGCTGGGGCTGGACGATCAGGCGTTGCCTTGCTGGGTCCGGCTTTGGCAGGAGCATCGTCATCCCAAGGCCGAGAGCCAATTACTGGCGTTGTGCGCCAAACGTCAGCCGGACTTTTTGCCGCTGCTGATCCAGGCGTTTGATCGTCTGGAGAATTTCAGCGGCTGGTCCACCGATCTCGCCCATGTCACCCAGGAATACGGCAGCCCTTCACAACGTCCCGAGACGCTGATCCGCTGGCTCGGCGTTGGCCGGCTCGAGCTGCAGGGATTGGCGCAGGCCTTTATCGATTGGCGGATGAGCGGCGACGAGTTGCCCTTGCTGGCGCAGTTGCTGGGCCAGAATACCGACACCCGGTTGTTGCGCCTGTACCGGCATGCCTGGGCCTTGCACCGTGGCGCAGCAGACCTGTTGCAACAGGTGCTGGACGAGCCGCAGCCGCTGGATGCTCTCGAAGGCCTGGTGCTGAGCGGGTTCAAGGATCAGGCCGGGCAGCACCTGCGCTGGTTGAGCCAGGCACCGATTCCGTTGGCGATGAATGCCTTCATCGATGAGGGCGCGGCCTCGGCACAACTGGCCGATGCGCTGACAACCGGTGAGCCGCATAAGATCTGCCGTGTGTGGCTGCGCCGATTGCGTCCTTACGGTCACGCTGCCCTGGAGCGTATCGCCGAGTCTTTCGAATTGAGCGATACGGATGCCGCTAGCGATGTGTCGGAACTGAACCTGCTGCTGCAACTGAGCCAGCATGGCGTAGTGTTGCCGCCGCCAGGGACGGGAGAGGCGGTCTGGCACTGGTACGCCGATACGCTGTTCCTGAAGGCGTTGCTGGAGCAGCCGGAACGCTGGTGGCAATTGATCGACTCGCGGTGCCTGGAGCGCCTGGCGCTCAATCCGTCCCATCCGCTCAGCCGGCTGCAGCCGCAGCTTGCCCAATTACAGCGCGAACAGGGCGACCTGAGCGGTTTGCTCGGCTGGCTGCAATTGGCGGATCCGTTGCATGCCTTGCTCGACCGGCAATTGCTTGGCGTCCAGGAAGCGCTCGACAGTGCGCGGTTGTTGAGCAATGAGCGCTTGTTCGCATGCCTGCGCAGCGACCTGCACGCCTTCGCGGACGATTTGCTCGGGCGCATGCTCTTGGGCGGTGTGCTGTATCACGACCCGGTGATCGACGCGCAGCAGCGTCGATATCTGCTCGACCGGATTACCGAAGTCACCAATCCCCAGGACTGGTTCGACGGCTTCCGCCACGGCTTGATCAAGGGCGAGCCGCCACGGCCGCCGCAGCAGACGCTGGTCGAAGACGAAGGGATCGACAGCGAGGCCTTTTACCTGGCCCTCGATGTGCTCAAGGGGCTGGTGCGTTACGGCAGTGCCGGTGTGCCTCGGCAGAAAGTGCTGCTGCGCATGCAGCGGGCCAAGGACAATCCGGAACACGGACTCGGCCTGCGGTTTGCCTTCAGTGCGCTGCTGTCCTGGAGCGAGCGTCTGCTGCTGGCCAAGGGCGACAGCCGTCCGACGCCCGCCACGGCTTTCTGGCGCCTGGGCACGCGGCTGGGACGCGGGGCGTTTTTCTGGCAGGTGCTGGGCGCTGTGCTGGTCACCCCGCTGGCCGCGTTGTTCAGTGGCACGTCGCTGTCCGCGATCATTGTGTCGTTGCTGGGCAGCCTGTTTTTGCTCGGGGTGATTCTGCGCCGCCTGCATGACATGGGGCGTGGTATCCCGACCTTGCTGGTGCTGGGCGGTCTGTCGGTGTTCTTTCCATTTCTGTCGCTGATCCTGTTCGCCTTTCCCGGCGACAAGCTGCCCAACCGCTATGGCGTACCGCCGGACAGCGCGGGTGAAGACGCGCTGCCCGGTGGTTTGCAGGCCAGTTTGCGGCGGCTCAACGGCTAGAGACGCAGTTGGTCCAGCGCCTTGTTCAGCTGGGTTCGATGGCTGGCGATTTGCGCTGGTTGCTGGTCGCCGAGCACGGTGGTGAAGGTGTCCAGCCAGTCGGCGATGCGCTCGCGCTCGTCGCCCAGGCTTTGCATCCACGCCCGTTCCAGGCGTGCCAGCAGGGTGCGGTTGGGCAGGGCGTCGCGAGGATGGATTTTCAGCGCGGTCAGCCGCTCATGGCTGGCTTGCCGGGATTGCGCATCGAGCCCGGTGGGGCTGCGGTCGATGCTGTGGCTATGGCGTTCGCCGCTGGCCAGCAGGGTGACGTCGACTTCGAGCAGGCCATTGATGTCATAGCTGAAGCGCACGTCCAGGGACTGGATCTGTTCGCTGGGTGTCAGGGGCACGTCGAAGGCGTCGATGAAAATATTGTCCCGTACCCAGGGCCGTTCGCCCTGGTACACCTCGATGCGGATAAACGCCTGATGCGGATGTGTGGTGTAGAACTGCTGCACCCGTGAGGTCGGGATTACCGTGTTGCGTTCGATGATCGGCGAAAAGGCCCCGCTGACCTGTTCGCCGCGACGGGTGGAAATCCCCAGGGTGTAGGGGCAGACGTCAGTCAGGATCAGTTCTTCGATGGCCCCGTCCCGGGCCTTGCAGGCGGCCTGGGTGGCGGCGCCCAGCGCGACGATCGTATCCGGGTCGAGATGGCGGTAAGGCAGGCGGCCGAACAGGGTGGCGACCATCTGCTGCACCGCCGGCATCCGGGTGGCGCCACCCACCAGCACCAGGCTGTCGAGGTCGCGAGGCTTGAGGCGGGCATCGCGCAGGGCCTGTTCGATGGGCGCTCGCAAGCGGGCCAGCAGCGGTTCCCAGATCTTCAGTGCCAGCGCTTCGTCCAGCGTCCATTCATACGAGGTGTCCCCATGGCGCCAGCTCAGTGACTGAGTGCCTTCGGCGAGTGTGCACTTGAGCTGCTCCAGGGCGTCGCCCAGGCTGGCCATGCCCTGGGCGTCGATCTGCGCCGGGGTGAGTTGCCAGTCCTTGAGGCAGGCCTGCAACAAGGCCTCGGTAAAGTCCTCGCCGCCCAGGAAGTTGTCGCCGGTGGAGGCATGCACCTCAATCAGCGGCAGTGCGTATTCCAGCACCGTGACGTCGAAGGTGCCGCCGCCCAGGTCGAAGATCAGCGTGCGTTCGAACTTCTGTTCATGCAGTCCGTAGGCCATGGCGGCCGCGGTCGGCTCGTTGATCAGCCGCGATACCGTCAGGCCCGCCAGTTCGGCGGCGAACAGCGTGCGCTTGCGTTGTTCGTCGCTGAAGTAGGCGGGCACCGAAATCACCGCTTCCTGTACCGGATGGCCGAGAAAGGCTTCGGCATCCTGTTTGAGCGAGCCGATCACCAGCGCCGAGAGTTCTTCCGGGCTGAATGGCCGGCCGCCCAGTTCGAGGCGCTTGTCGCTGCCCATGAAGCGCTTGAAGGCCGCGGCCGTGCGTTCCGGGTGGGTCGTCAGGCGGGCCCGCGCAGCCTTGCCCACCAGGATGCTGTCGTCTTCATCGAGGCTGACCACCGACGGGGTCAGGACATCACCGAGGGCGTTGGGGATCAACTGGGCGCGGCCGTCCTGCCAGACGGCGATCAGGCTGTTGGTGGTGCCAAGGTCAATGCCCAGCAGGGCCGGGCGGGGGAGGGTTGCATCCTGCATGATCGATCTCGTGGGCGTCACAAAAAACGCGACCCTACAGGTTGTGCCAAACACTGGCAATTGCTGCCCCGTTGATCTGTCAGGCCGGCGATTGCATGTCGCCCGCTCAGACCAGCAGGGCTTTCAAACCCTCCAGCGGCAGCGGTCGGCTGTGCAGGTAACCCTGATACAAATGGCAGCCCAGGCCTTGCAGGAACTCGAGCTGCTCCGCGGTTTCCACGCCTTCGGCGATCACCTTCAGGTCCAGGCTGCGGGCCATGGCGACGATGGCGCGCACGATCTCCGCGTCGTTGGGGTCGTGGGTCGCATCGCGGACGAAGGACTGATCGATCTTCAGTGCATCCACCGGCAAGCGCTTGAGGTAGGTCAGCGACGAATAACCGGTGCCGAAGTCGTCCATGGCGAAACTCACGCCGAGTTTTTTCAGGCGACGCATCTTGCCGATGGTGTCTTCCAGGTTCTGGATCACGATACCTTCGGTGATCTCCAGTTTCAGCAGCGAAGGCGGCAGCTGGTAATGGCTCAGGCTGTGCTCTATACGCTCGACGAAGTCGTTCTGGCGGAACTGTCGCGGGCTGATGTTCACGCACAGGCTGAAGTCGAGCGGGTCCACCAGGCCTTCGGCGATCAGCTGGCTGAAGGCCTGGCAGGCTTCGTCGAGAATCCAGGTGCCGACCTCGAGGATCAGGCCGCTGTCTTCCAGGACCTTGATGAACTCGGTGGGCGATTGCGCCCCCAGTTCGGGGTGGTGCCAGCGCACCAGGGCCTCGGCGCCGACGATGCGGTTGTCGCGGGCATCGACCTGGGGCTGGAAATGCAGGCTGAATTCGCCCCGGGACAGGGCCAGGCGCAGGTCGGTCTCCATGCGCATGCGCTCGCTGGCGGCTTTCTGCATGGTGTTGTGGAACATCTGGGTGGTGTTGCGCCCGGAGTCCTTGGCCCGGTACAGCGCGATGTCGGCGCGCTTGAGCAGGTCGGTGGGGGTCGAGCCGTGATCGGGAATCAGCGCCACGCCGATGCTCGGGGTCACCTGCAGGCGCTGGCCGTCAAGGAACATCGGTTCGGACAGCAGCTCGCGCAGGGTATCGGCCAGTTCACGCACCTGCTCGCTGACTTCGCTGCGGCTGCCTTCCAGGCCGCTGAGCAGGACCACGAACTCATCGCCGCCCAGGCGTGCCACGGTGTCTTCCATGCGCACGCTGGCTTCGAGCCGCGCGGTGACGATCTTCAGCACGGTGTCGCCCACCGGATGGCCGAGGGAATCGTTGATGTGCTTGAAATGGTCCAGGTCGAGAAACAGCAGGGCGCCGCGCAGGTTGTGGCGCTTGAGCAGGGCGATCTGCTGGCTCAGGCGGTCCATCAACAGCGCGCGGTTGGGCAGGTTGGTCAGCGGGTCGTGGTAGGCCAGGTGGCGAATCTGTGCCTGGGCATTTTTCAGCAGGCTGACGTCCCGCGCGGTGAGCAGCAGGCAGGGGGTTTCATTGAGGGTAATGGGTTCGATCGAGACCTCGACTGTCAGGATATCGCCACGCTTGTTGCGGCCGAGCATTTCCAGGTGATTGACCCGACCTTTGAGCTGCAGCTCGGCGAGCAGGATCGAGCGCTGTTTTTCCTCGGCCCAGATACCGACCTGATACACGGTGCGGCCGACCACTTCTTCGGCACGGTAGCCGGTCAGCCGGCAGAAGCCGTCGTTGACCTCCAGGTAACGCCCGGTGTCGCGTTCGGTGATGGTGATGGCGTCGGGGCTGGAGTGGAACGCCTTGGCGAACTTCTCTTCGCTGGCCTTGAGCGCGGCCTCGGAGCGTTGTTGCTGGGTGATGTCGCGCAGCGTGGTGACAATGCACGGCTGTTTGTCGACGGTGATCTGCCGGCTGGAAATGATGCAGGCCAGGGGGTGCCCGTCCTTGTGCCGGACCACCACCGCGACGTTGTTCAGCGCCTGTTCGCGGATTACCTGTTCGACCCGTTGCAGGCGCTGGGCGGAGTCGTCCCAGAGACCGATTTCGTCGGCGCTGCGGTTGAGCACTTCGTCGGCGGTCCAGCCGAAGGTCTGGGTGAAGCTGGAGTTGATCTCGATGAGCTGCCCGGTTTCCTGGAGCGTGACGCAGATCGGGTCCGGGCTGACCTGGAACAGGCTGGCGAACTTCTCCTCGGACGTTACCAGGCGCTGCTCGCGCTCGACCTGTTCGGTAATGTCCAGCAAGGTCCCGGCCATGCGCAGCGGATGGCCCTGCTCATCGCGGTAGAGGCGGGCGCGGCTTTCCAGAAAGCGTGATGAGCCATCGGCCAGTTGCACGCGGTAGGTCAGTTGATAATTGCCGGCCGGGCCTTCGCGCAGGCTGCGGTAGGCATCGCGCATGCTGTTGCGCTCTTCGTCGGGCACGCCCTCGAAAAACGCATCGAAGGACTCATGGAACGGCATCGGCTCCAGGCCGTGCAACTGCGCGGCGCGGGCCGAGCCGTAGAGCATGCCGCTGGGAATATGCCAGTCCCAGGTGCCGAGCTGGGCCGAGTCCAGCGCCAGGTCGAGGCGCTCCTGGCTGTCCTTGAGGGCCTGTTCGGCGAGCTTGCGTTCGCTGGTGTCGAGAAAGGTGCTGAGCAGGTAGGCCTGGCCTTCCAGCTCGACTTTCTGGGCACTGAGAATGCCGTCGTGAATCTGCCCGTTGCTGGCGCGCAGTTGCACCTCGAGGGTGGCGGCCTGGCCGCGCTTTTGTACCGCCTTGACCATTTGCGCGCGTTGTTCCGGGTCGACCCACAAGCCCAGTTCGAGGGTGGTGCGGCCGATGACATGCTGCACCGGCCAGCCGAAGAGGCTTTCGAAGTACTGGTTGGCTTCGCTGATCAGGCCGTCTTCCAGGCGGGTCAGCAGCACCATGTTCGGGCACAGGTGAAACAGCGTGGCAAAACGTTTTTCCGAACTGCTGAGGGCTTGTTCCCGCTGGCGTTGGTGGGTGATTTCGCGAATCACCCCGATCATTCGGGGCTTGCCATGTTTGTCCGGCAGCACGCTGCCATTGATTTCCAGCCAGTGCAGGCTGCCGTCGGGCCAGCGGATGCGGTGATGCATCGCCTGTTCCAGCGGCGCGCCGGCCAGCACCGAATGGAAGGCGCGAATGGTTTTGGCGCGGTCTTCCTCGGGCAGCAGGTCGAGGTATTCCAGGTCTTTGGGCAGCGGCTGGCGCGGATCGAAGCCAAACAGCGCCTGGGTGCCTCGCGACCAGCTGATTTGCCCGCTTTCGATGTCCCAGTACCAGGCGCCCAGCCGTGCGCCATTGAGTGCGGCAAGCAACTGCGGGGCACTCTCCCAGCTTTGCTCCGACTGTTTCGGGTCGAGCGCGTGAACGCGCGGCATGGGCGGTAGACGGTCAGCGGGTTTTGGCATGAGCAGCGGGCCTTGGGCTGAAAAGAGCGTTAGGCGCAGGTTCAGGCAAGCAAAGAGGTGGCATAAGTCATGCCGGGACGCTTACGCCTTGGTCCCTGGCCAATCGACTTGTGCATCCAGTAAGGCCATGAAAGCCCGCGCAGCATTCGACAGCGTCCGTTCGGTATGCAGGATATAGCCTAGCTGGCGAGTGAGTTGTATGCCCGGTAAAGGAATGCGCGCCACCTGATCGTCGAGCATGGTGCGCGGCAGTACGCTCCAGGCCAGGCCGATGGACACCATCATCTTGATGGTTTCCAGATAGTTAGTGCTCATGGCGATGTTCGGCGTCAGGCCCTGGGCCTCGAACAGGCGCTGGACAATATGGTGAGTGAAGGTGTTGCCGCCGGGAAATACCGCCGGATGCAGGGCGATATCGGCCAGGCTGACCGTGCCGTTGCTCACCAGCGGATGCTCGGGGGCGGCGACGAAGTCCAGCGGGTCGTTCCACACCGGCGTGGCCTTGACCAGCGTATGGGGCTCGGGGGCCAGGGTAATCACCGCCAGCTCGGCGCGACCATGGAGGATCTCTTCATAGGCCACTTCCGAGTCGAGAAACTGGATGTCCAGGGCCACTTCCGGGTATCGGCGGGTAAAGGCGCGCAGCAGGGGCGGCAGGCGGTGCAGACCGATATGGTGGCTGGTCGCCAGGGTCAGGCGGCCGCTGACTTCGCCGGTCAGGTTGGTCAGCGCCCGGCGGGTGTCGTCCAGCACGTTGAGGATCTGATAAGCCCGCGGCAGCAGGGCGCGTCCGGCCTCGGTCAGGCCCACTTCGCGGCCCAGGCGATCGAACAGCCGGACATTGAGCTGTTGCTCAAGGCCGGCGATGCGCTTGCTGATGGCCGGCTGGGTCAGGTGCAGGCGCTCGCCGGCTCCGGAGAAGCTGCCGGTTTCGGCAATCGCGATAAAGGCATTGAGGTTGGCCAGGTCCATGGTCGTATTCCAGTAGGTTATCCAAAGTATAAAAAATATGAATTTGAGTTATTTAATGTAACGCCATAGCATCAGCCTCACAAGCCAAGGGGTTATTGACCGGTGTCAGAGACCCGCGGCATAGAAAATGATGAGGAACCGTCTGATGGCCGGCAAAACGCTCTACGACAAGCTCTGGGATTCGCATTTGGTCAAGCAGCGCGACGATGGCTCGGCGCTGATCTATATCGATCGTCACATCATCCACGAAGTGACCTCGCCGCAAGCCTTCGAAGGCCTGCGTCTGGCCGGGCGCAAGCCTTGGCGCATCGATGCCAACATCGCGACCCCGGACCACAACGTACCGACCACGCCGGAGCGCAAGGGCGGCATCAGCGCCATCGCCGACCAGGTCTCGCGTTTGCAGGTTCAGACCCTCGACGACAACTGTGACGAATACGGCATCGTCGAATTCAAGATGAACGACGTGCGTCAGGGCATCGTTCACGTCATCGGCCCGGAGCAGGGCGCCACCTTGCCCGGCATGACCGTGGTCTGCGGCGACTCCCACACCTCGACCCACGGTGCCTTTGGCGCCCTGGCGCACGGTATCGGCACCTCCGAGGTCGAGCATGTGCTCGCCACCCAGTGCCTGGTCGCCAAGAAAATGAAAAACATGCTGGTGCGGGTCGAGGGCAAGTTGCCATTTGGCGTGACCGCCAAGGACATCGTCCTGGCTGTGATCGGCAAGATCGGCACCGCTGGCGGTAACGGCCATGCCATCGAGTTCGCCGGCAGCGCGATTCGCGACCTGTCCGTCGAAGGCCGCATGACCATCTGCAACATGTCCATCGAAGCCGGCGCCCGCGTGGGCCTGGTGGCGGCGGACGAAAAGACCGTGGAATACGTCAAGGGTCGTCCATTCGCTCCCAAGGGCGCGGAATGGGACCTCGCCGTCGAAGCCTGGAAGGACCTGGTGTCCGACGCCGACGCCAAGTTCGACACCGTGGTCGAGCTGGATGCCGCGCAGATCAAGCCGCAAGTCAGCTGGGGCACTTCGCCCGAGATGGTGTTGGCGGTCGATCAGAACGTGCCGGACCCGGCCAAGGAAATGGACCTGGTCAAGCGCGACTCCATCGTCCGTGCGTTGAAATACATGGGTTTGACCGCCAACCAGGCGATCACCGACATCCAGCTGGACCGGGTATTCATCGGTTCCTGCACCAACTCGCGGATCGAAGACCTGCGCGCCGCGGCGGTCATCGCCAAGGGCCGCAAGGTGGCTTCGACCATCAAGCAGGCGATCGTGGTCCCGGGTTCGGGCCTGGTGAAGGCCCAGGCGGAGTCGGAAGGCCTGGACAAGATCTTCCTCGAGGCGGGTTTCGAATGGCGCGAGCCGGGCTGCTCGATGTGCCTGGCGATGAACCCGGACCGCTTGGAGTCCGGCGAGCATTGCGCTTCGACCTCGAACCGCAACTTCGAAGGTCGCCAGGGCGCCGGTGGCCGTACTCACCTGGTCAGCCCGGCCATGGCCGCGGCCGCCGCCGTCAGCGGCCGTTTCGTCGACGTCCGTGAATTGATCTAAGGAGCGCAGCATGAAAGCTTTCACCCAGCACACCGGTCTTGTCGCGCCTTTGGATCGTGCCAACGTCGACACCGATCAGATCATTCCCAAGCAGTTCCTCAAGTCGATCAAGCGCACCGGCTTCGGCCCGAACCTGTTCGACGAGTGGCGCTACCTGGATGTCGGCCAGCCGTACCAGGACAACTCCAAGCGTCCGTTGAACAAGGATTTCGTGCTCAACGCCGAGCGCTACCAGGGCGCCAGTGTATTGCTGGCCCGGGAAAACTTCGGCTGCGGCTCCAGCCGTGAGCACGCGCCTTGGGCGTTGGAAGAATATGGTTTTCGCAGCATCATTGCCCCGAGCTACGCTGACATCTTCTTCAACAACAGCTTCAAGAACGGCTTGCTGCCGATCATCCTCAGCGATGCTGAAGTCGATGAATTGTTCCAGCAGGTCGAGGCCAATCCGGGCTACCAGTTGCAGATCGACCTGCAGGCCCAGACCGTGACCCGTCCCGATGGCAAGGTGTTGAAATTCGAGATCGATGCGTTCCGCAAGCATTGCCTGCTCAACGGCTTGGACGATATCGGCCTGACCTTGCAGGACGGCGACGCGATTGCCGCCTTCGAGGCCAAGCATCGGGCCAGCCAGCCGTGGTTGTTTCGCGACGCCTGATCGGCGTTAAAGTGATGCATTGATGGCGAGCCAGCTCGCTCCGGCAGGAGAGGACGCACAACCTGTAGGAGCGAGCTTTTTGCTCGCTGCAACCGCCCAAAAAAGCCATGGTGGCTTGATATTCGGGCCAGCGCTTCGTTCTCTACGAGTGAGCGGACGCCGCAGGCCAGGCAACAGCATTTTTCCGGGCGTGCCAACCAGCACACCGACAGAGCAAATGAGGAAAGCATGAGCAAGCAGATTCTGATTCTCCCAGGCGACGGTATCGGCCCGGAAATCATGGCCGAGGCGGTCAAGGTGCTGGAGCTGGCCAACGCCAAGTACAACCTGGGCTTCGAGCTGAGCCATGACGTGATCGGTGGCGCGGCCATCGACAAGCACGGCGTGCCGCTGGCCGACGAGACCCTGGATCGTGCGCGGGCTGCCGACGCGGTCCTGCTGGGCGCCGTGGGCGGCCCGAAATGGGACAAGATCGAGCGTGATATCCGCCCTGAGCGCGGCCTGCTGAAAATTCGCGCGCAGTTGGGCCTGTTCGGCAACCTGCGTCCGGCGATCCTTTATCCGCAACTGGCCGATGCTTCCAGCCTCAAGCCGGAAATCGTGTCCGGCCTGGACATCCTCATCGTTCGCGAGCTGACTGGCGGCATCTACTTTGGCGCGCCACGTGGCACCCGCGAGCTGGAAAACGGCGAGCGTCAGTCCTACGACACCCTGCCGTACAGCGAGAGTGAAATCCGCCGCATCGCCCGGGTCGGCTTCGACATGGCCCGCGTGCGCGGCAAGAAGCTCTGCTCGGTGGACAAGGCCAACGTCCTGGCGTCCAGCCAGCTGTGGCGCGAAGTGGTCGAGCAGGTGGCCAAGGATTACCCGGATGTCGAACTGAGCCACATGTACGTCGACAACGCCGCCATGCAGTTGGTGCGTGCGCCGAAGCAGTTCGACGTGATGGTCACCGACAACATGTTCGGCGACATCCTGTCCGACGAAGCGTCGATGCTCACCGGTTCCATCGGCATGCTGCCGTCGGCGTCGCTGGATGCCAACAACAAGGGCATGTACGAGCCATGCCACGGTTCGGCGCCGGACATCGCCGGGCAGGGCATCGCCAACCCGCTGGCGACCATCCTGTCGGTGTCGATGATGCTGCGTTACAGCTTCAACCTGAACGACGCGGCGGATGCCATCGAGCAGGCCGTGAGCCTGGTACTGGACCAGGGATTGCGCACCGGCGACATCTGGTCGGCCGGTTGCACCAAGGTGGGTACGCAGGAAATGGGCGATGCAGTAGTCGCCGCGCTGCGGAATCTGTAATCTTTCGGGCCCACCGCTCAGACGGTGGCCCACTTTTGTATAGGTGTAGTTGCGATGAAACGTGTAGGTCTGATCGGTTGGCGCGGTATGGTCGGTTCCGTGCTCATGCAGCGGATGCTGGAAGAGCAAGACTTCGATCTTATCGAGCCGGTGTTTTTCACCACTTCCAATGTCGGTGGCCAAGGCCCGTCCGTGGGCAAGGACATTGCTCCGCTCAAGGACGCTTACAGCATTGAAGAGCTGAAGACCCTCGACGTGATTCTGACCTGCCAGGGTGGCGACTACACCAGCGAAGTCTTCCCCAAGCTGCGCGAAGCCGGCTGGCAGGGCTACTGGATCGATGCCGCTTCCAGCCTGCGCATGCAGGACGATGCGGTGATCATCCTCGACCCGGTGAACCGCAAGGTCATCGACCAGCAGTTGGACTCCGGCACCAAGAACTACATCGGTGGCAACTGCACCGTCAGCCTGATGCTGATGGGCCTGGGCGGCCTGTTCGAAGCCGGTCTGGTGGAGTGGATGAGCGCCATGACCTATCAGGCGGCCTCCGGTGCCGGCGCGCAGAACATGCGCGAACTGATCAAGCAGATGGGTGCGACCCATGCCGCCGTGGCGGATGACCTGGCCAATCCGGCCAGCGCCATTCTCGACATCGACCGCAAGGTCGCCGAAGCCATGCGCAGCGATGCCTACCCGACCGAGAACTTCGGTGTGCCGCTGGCCGGCAGCCTGATTCCATGGATCGACAAGGAACTGCCGAACGGCCAGAGCCGCGAAGAGTGGAAGGCCCAGGCCGAGACCAACAAAATTCTCGGCCGCTTCAAGAGCCCGATCCCGGTCGACGGCATCTGCGTGCGGATCGGCGCCATGCGCTGCCACAGCCAGGCGCTGACCATCAAGCTGAACAAGGACGTGCCGATCGCCGATATCGAAGGGTTGATCAGCCAGCACAACCCTTGGGTCAAGCTGGTACCGAACCAGCGCGACATCAGCATGCAGGAGCTGAGCCCGACCAAGGTCACCGGCACCCTGAACATCCCGGTGGGCCGTCTGCGCAAGCTGAACATGGGCTCGCAGTTCCTCGGCGCGTTCACCGTCGGCGACCAGTTGCTGTGGGGCGCTGCCGAACCGCTGCGCCGCATGCTGCGGATCCTGCTCGAGCGTTGATGCTCTGATGCGTTGAAAGAGCCCGCGCCTTGCAAGAGGCGCGGGCTTTTTTCATATCGGAGCAGCTCCTGATTGCTGGCTATGAGCATGTTTGCGAAAAGTCTGATGTGCCAGATCTGATAAATTGCCTCGCCCCCAAGCGCCGGGTAAAGTGCCGCTCCCCCCCGTTTCGCCAGAGGTAGCACCATGAACCCGTCCTTCGATATCGCCGTGATCGGTGCCACCGGTACTGTCGGCGAAACCCTCGTCCAGATTCTCGAAGAGCGCGATTTTCCGATCGCCAACCTGCACTTGCTGGCCAGCAGTGAATCGGCGGGGCACTCGCTGCCGTTTCGTGGGAAAAATGTGCGCGTGCGTGAGGTCGACGAATTCGATTTCAGCAAGGTGCAGCTGGCGTTTTTCGCTGCCGGCCCGGCGGTGACCCTGAGCTTCGCCCCTCGGGCGACGGCGGCCAATTGCGCGGTGATCGACCTGTCGGGCGCATTGCCTTCGGCCCAGGCACCGAATCTGGTGCCGGAAGCCAACGGGCGGGTGCTGAGCGGCCTGGAAAAGCCCGTTCAACTGAGCAGCCCCAGCGCCGCAGCCACGTCGCTGGCGGTGGTCCTGGCGCCGTTGCAGGCCTTGTTCGAGATCCAGCGGGTCAACCTGACCGCCAGCCTCGCGGTGTCCACCCAGGGCCGTGAAGCGGTAACCGAGCTGGCGCGGCAGACCGCCGAACTACTCAATGCGCGCCCGTTGGAGCCGCGATTCTTCGACCGGCAGATGGCATTCAACCTGTTGGCACAGGTCGGCACGCCCGACGAGCAAGGTCACACCTTGTTGGAAAAACGCCTGGTCCGGGAGTTGCGCGAGGTGCTGGCGCAGCCTTTATTAAAGATTTCTGTCACTTGTGTTCAAGCCCCGGTGTTTTTTGGCGATAGCTATAGCGTGACTCTGCAGTCAGTCACGGCGATCGACCTGGATGCGGTCAATACCGCGCTCGAAGCGGCGCCCGGCATCGAGTTGGTGGAGGCGGGCGACTACCCGACCGCGGTGGGCGATGCGGTGGGGCAGGATGTGGTCTACGTTGGTCGGGTGCGCGCGGGGATCGACGACCCGGCGGAACTTAATCTCTGGCTGACGTCAGATAACGTACGCAAAGGGGCTGCGCTCAACGCCGTGCAGCTGGCTGAGTTGTTGATAAAAGACCTTCTGTAAAAGATACTTGGCAACAATTTGCAGAATGATTCTAGCTGGGCGCTATGCTTGGCTGGTTGCTGGAGGTGAGCTGCTGTCGCGGGCTTCCAAGGCATGCAGACATATATCGCGCGAAGCGGCCCTTCAGGCCGCACGCAATGCCTTACGGCAGCGCTACAACACCTTCTCGCTGGCCGAGGAATGTTCAAACAAAGGATGAGGCTATGGTTCAAGTTCGCAAACTGGTGTTAGCAATAGCGGCCGCGTCGGCGCTGTCCTCCGGTATGGCGCAGGCGCTTGGGCTCGGGGAGCTGACCCTGAAGTCGACTCTGAACCAGCCACTGGTTGCAGAAATCGAGTTGCTGGACGTCAAGGATCTCACCGCCGCCGAGGTGGTGCCGAGCCTGGCCTCGCCTGAAGATTTCGCCAAGGCGGGCGTCGATCGCCAGGCCTTTCTCAATGACCTGAGCTTTACGCCGGTGCTCAATGCCAGCGGCAAGAGCGTGCTGCGGGTCACGTCGAGCCAGCCGCTTTCCGAGCCGATGGTCAAGTTCCTGGTGCAGGTGATGTGGCCCAATGGCCGTCTGCTGCGCGACTACAGCGTCCTGCTCGACCCTTCCAAGTTTTCCCCGCAAACCGCTGAAGCGGCCGCGCAACCCGCGGCACAAACTCCAGCGGTTGCCGCGCCGGTCACCGGTGCCGGCAAGCCTGCTCAATACACCACCTCGGCCCGCGACACCCTCTGGGAAATTGCGGCCAAGGCCCGCAATGGCGGTTCGGTCCAGCAAACCATGCTGGCCATCCAGGCGCTGAATCCGGATGCCTTTATCGACGGCAACATCAATCGGCTGAAGACCGGGCAGGTATTGCGCCTGCCCGATGCCGTGCAGAGCACCAGCCTGCCGCAGCCGCAAGCGATCGCCGAGGTCGCCGCGCAGAATACGGCGTGGCGTCAGGGGCGCCGCCTGGCGCCGCGTGGCGCTCAGCAGCAACTGGATGGCACCCGGCGCGCGGGCGCGGACAAGGCGCCTGCACAAGGCGCGGCCAAGGATAATCTGAGCCTGGTGTCTGCCGAGTCCGGCAAGGCGCGGGGCAAGGGTGCGGCTGGCGACAGCCAGGCGCTGAGCAACAAGCTGGCGGTGACTCAGGAAAGCCTCGATACGGCCCGGCGTGACAACGCCGAGCTGAAAAGCCGTCTGACGGACCTGCAAAGCCAGCTGGACAAGCTGCAACGCCTGATCGAATTGAAGAACGACCAGTTGGCCAAATTGCAGGCGGAAGGGGCGGGTGCCGTGGCACCAGCACAACCGACCGCGGCCATGCCGGCACAACTGGCTGAGCAGCCTGCGACCCCGGCGGCGCCAGTGACCGATCCTGCGGCAACTTCGGGCGAGGCCCCGGCTGAAGGGGCACCGGCCCAGGCGCAAGCACCGGCGTCCGATGAGGACAAATTCAACGACCTGCTGACCAATCCGATCCTCCTGGGGCTGGCGGGCGGCGGGGCAGTGCTGGTGCTGTTGTTGCTGCTGTTGCTGGCTCGCCGTCGCAAGGCTCAGCAGGAGGCGGAAAAGCATCTGCGCATGGCTCGCGCCCTGTCCGAAGAGTCTGATCTGTCCAAGGATCTGGATCTGCCGGAAAGCAGCTTCGAAGGCCTTGAAGTTCCACCGCCGAGCGTCAAGCTCGCTCCAGCTCCAGCTCCAGCTCCAGCTCCAGCTCCAGCTCCAGCTCCAGCCCCGGTCGTGGCGCCTGTGGTGGACGCGGCGCCGGTGGCTGCCGCAGTCGAGCACCCGGCCGATGTGCTGGATCAGGCCCAGTCCCATATCGATGGCGGTCGCCTGAACCAGGCGGCGGCGATCCTGGAGGAGGCCGTCAAGCTGGAGCCGCAGCGTAGCGAGGTGCGCTTGAAGCTGATGGAAGTCTACGGTCATCAGGGCGATCGCAGCGCCTTTGTGGCCCAGGAGCGTCAGTTGGTGGCCAATGGCAAGAATCACGCTGAAGTCGAACAGCTGAAAAGTCGCTTCCCGGCAATGGCTGCTGTGGCGGCTGCGGGTCTCGGCGCTGCGGCCGTGGCGGCGGCGCTGGATGCTCAATACGTCAAGGAGCTGTTGCTCGACGAGCCGCAGGAGCCAGCGCCGGCACCGGTTGTCGACGACCTGGATACCGACTTCGATCTGAGCCTGGACGATCTGGAGGCCGCCTCTGCGGCGTCGCCGGTTGCTCCGGCTGTTCCTGCTCAAGTTGAGCCCGAGCTGGACGACTTCCCGCTGGATGACGACCTGAGCTTCGAGTCGGTGCTGCAGCAGCAAACCGAAGCCAAGGAAAGCCTGGACGATCTGTCGGATTTCGACCTGGATCTGGGTGAGGATCTTCCTGCCGCGGCGCAAGCCGATGAGGATTTCCTGCTCAGCCTGGATGACGACCTGAAGGATCTGCCGGCTGCCGAAGTGCCTACGGTGACCGAAGCCGCGCTCGACGATCTTGAGCTGCCAGCGGACTTCGACTTGTCCCTGGCTGACGAGATGGATGCGCAGCCCGCTGCCAAGGATGCTTTCGCTTCCGAGCTGGACGATGTCAATGCCGAGCTGGATCGCTTGTCGCAGAGCCTCGAGCAGCCGGACCTGGCCGAGCCGACCTTTACCGCGGAAGACGCCGCGGGCAGTGCCGACGAAGGGGATTTCGATTTCCTTTCCGGCGCCGATGAGGTGGCGACCAAGCTCGATCTGGCCCAGGCCTACATCGACATGGGCGATAACGATGGCGCGCGGGATATTCTCGGCGAAGTCATCAGCGAAGGTAACGACGGTCAGAAAAGCGAAGCCAAGGAAATGCTCGCGCGTCTGGCCTGAGTCGGCGCTAGCAGCAAAAAAACGGCAGCCATCGAGGCTGCCGTTTTTGTTTCTGGGCCCACGGCAATGCTTGCGCAGTTAAGCCAGCAGGTCTTCGTAGAAGGCGCCGAACGGCCGGGTAGGGTGGGCGATCTGGATTTCCAGAATCCACAGGCCAACGTTGGGGCATGCCTCGAAGTTGCCCAGGTCGCCCGCTCGATAAATGGCATGGGGGAAGTCGCTGACCCGGTGCCCCTTGATCTCCAGGTTCAGCATCCAGCCCATGGCGCTCGCCTGTTCTTCGGCATAGCGATACAGGGCGGGGCCGGCGACCTTGTGCTCGCTCCAGTGATCACGAACCCGTTCGAACAGGGTTTGGGCCGCCGTGGCACAGGCTTGCATCTCGGGATCGTTGCCGGTGACGAAGGTGGCGCCGCAATCGCCTTCGTGGCGGCCCCAGACCACCCCCAGGTCGATAAAGAAGATGTCGTTGTCGCCCAATATCGGATCGCCTTCGGAGCGTTGCTTGAAGGTCTTCAGGGTGTTTTCGCCAAAGCGCACCAGCGCCGGGTGCCAGATCCGGTCCATGCCCAATTCCGCAAGCACCTCTAGCCCCAAGGCGCGAGCCTGGGATTCGAGCATGCCTGGCTGGATGCGCGCGGCTATCTGCGCGATGGCTTCCCAGGTCTTGCGCTTGGCGTGGAGCATGCCTTGTAGGCTGTAGGCGAGGCCCACGGCCTCCTTGTTGATGGCGGTCATTGGTCTCAGGTCCCGGTCGAGTGGATTTATGGTTTTCGTTATATATCGATCTATATAGCGTTTGTCCTGGTTTTCACGCAATCCTGTTTGCGCTCGCTGGCGCTTAATGGGCAAACATCAACTAAAAGCGGGCCGCGCATGGCGTCTGCTTGCGCGCGCCTTATAATGGCCGCCTTTGCGCATATCAGCAGGCTGTAAGTTCTTGGCAAATATAGATAACGCGGCCGCCGAAATGGCGGCCGCAGGCTTTTTCAGAATCGCGTTGGGTGTCGAATACAAGGGTTCGCGTTATCGCGGCTGGCAGCGTCAGGCTTCCGGTGTCCCGAGTGTCCAGGAAACCCTCGAGAAGGCGCTGTCCCGGGTGGCGGACTCGCCGGTGCTGCTGTCTTGCGCCGGACGTACCGACGCCGGCGTGCACGCCTGTGGGCAGGTGGTGCACTTCGATACCCAGGCCGAGCGTTCGATGAAGGCGTGGGTGATGGGGGCCAATATCAACCTGCCCCACGACATCAGCGTGAGCTGGGCCAAGGTCATGCCGGCGCATTTTCATGCGCGGTTCAAGGCGATTGCCCGCCGCTATCGCTACGTGATCTACAACGACCAGATCCGTCCGGCGCACTTGAACGAGGAGATCACCTGGAATCATCGCCCGCTGGATGTCGAGCGGATGGCCGAGGCTGCCCAGCATCTGGTGGGCACCCATGATTTCAGTGCATTTCGGGCGGGGCAGTGCCAGGCCAAGTCGCCGATCAAGGAAATCCACCATCTGCGGGTCACCCGGCACGGCAAGATGATTGTCCTGGATATCCGCGCCAGCGCGTTCCTGCATCACATGGTGCGCAATATCGCCGGAGTGCTGATGACCATCGGCGCGGGCGAGCGTCCGGTCGAGTGGGCCAGGGAAGTGCTGGAGAGCCGGATTCGCCGCACGGGCGGGGTGACGGCGCATCCTTTCGGACTGTATCTGGTGCAGGTCGAGTATCACGATGAGTTCGAGCTGCCCGAGCGATACATCGGGCCACATTTCCTCACCGGCTTCTCGGAACTTGACGGCTGACGCCCGGAAAAGCATTTGCTACCATCCGGGACTTTCCCCGGATTTGCCCTGAGGTTTAAACGACATGTCAGCCGTTCGCAGCAAAATTTGTGGGATTACCCGCATTGAGGATGCGTTGGCGGCGGTCGAGGCCGGGGCCGATGCCATCGGGCTGGTGTTCTACGCCAAGAGCCCGCGGGCGGTGAACGTCCAGCAGGCGCGGGCGATCATTGCCGCGCTGCCGCCGTTCGTGACCACCGTGGGCCTGTTCGTCAATGCCAGCCGCTGCGAGCTGGGCGAGATCCTCGATGCGGTGCCGCTGGACCTGTTGCAGTTTCACGGCGATGAAACACCGGCGGACTGCGAGGGCTATCACCGGCCCTACATCAAGGCGCTGCGGGTCAAGGCCGGCGACGATATTGCCAGCCGTTGCGCGGTTTATGCGCGGGCCAGCGGCATCCTGCTCGATACCTACGTCGAGGGCGTGCCGGGTGGAACCGGCGAAGCCTTCGATTGGTCACTGGTACCGCAAGGCTTGAGCAAGCCGATTATCCTGGCCGGTGGCTTGACTGCCGAGAATGTCGGACAGGCGATAGCGCAGGTTCGCCCGTACGCCGTGGATGTCAGCGGCGGGGTGGAGCAGAGCAAGGGCATCAAGGATCACGCAAAGATTCGCGCATTTATGCAGGCCGTTCGCGGCAGCTGTTAGTCGATGTGACGGCTGGCAGTCTGCCGCCGTCCATAACACCACTGTACAAAACAGGCCGGCACCGTCGCTGGGCGGGCCGAAATCGAAGTGGCAGCCGCTCTATCCGGGGGTTGTCGGGATGGCTGAGGAGCCGTTCGGTACAGGCAGGTCAAGCTCGCGCTGACCGCGGTAGCGAACAGATCATCGCCGCACACATGAATTTAGCTCAAGGGCATACGCGGGGCCGCGAACCAGAGCGTTCGGGCCGCCGGTACTGGAGAAAGAAAGCATGAGCAACTGGTTAGTAGACAAACTGATCCCTTCGATCATGCGTTCCGAGGTGAAGAAAAGCTCGGTGCCTGAAGGTCTGTGGCACAAGTGCCCGTCCTGCGAGGCGGTGCTGTATCGTCCGGAGCTGGAAAAGACCCTGGACGTCTGCCCCAAGTGCAACCACCACATGCGTATCGGCGCTCGCGCCCGTATCGACATTTTCCTCGACGCTGAAGGCCGTGCCGAACTGGGCGCCGACCTGGAGCCGGTAGACCGTCTGAAATTCCGCGACGGCAAAAAGTACAAGGATCGCCTGACCGCGGCCCAGAAGCAGACCGGTGAAAAGGACGCGCTGATTTCCATGAGCGGTACCCTGCTGGGGATGCCGGTGGTGGTATCAGCGTTCGAGTTCTCCTTCATGGGCGGCTCCATGGGCGCCATCGTTGGCGAGCGTTTTGTGCGTGCTGCCAACTACGCGCTGGAAAAGCGTTGCCCGATGGTCTGCTTCTCCGCTTCCGGCGGTGCGCGGATGCAGGAAGCGCTGATCTCCCTGATGCAGATGGCCAAGACCTCCGCGGTGCTGGCGCGTCTGCGTGAAGAAGGCCTGCCATTCATTTCCGTGTTGACCGACCCGGTCTACGGTGGCGTTTCCGCCAGCCTGGCGATGCTGGGTGACGTGATTGTCGCCGAACCCAAGGCCCTGGTCGGTTTCGCCGGTCCTCGCGTGATCGAGCAGACCGTGCGTGAAAAACTGCCGGAAGGTTTCCAGCGCAGCGAGTTCCTGCTGGAGCATGGCGCTATCGACATGATTATCCCGCGCCAGGAGCTGCGTCCGCGCCTGGGTAACCTGCTGGCTCAACTGATGGGCTTGCCGACGCCTGAGTTCGTGGCCGCGCCTGTCGAGGCGATCGTGGTGCCACCGGTGCCTGCAAACATATGACCGAGCGTACCCTTGGCGACTGGCTTGCCTACCTTGAGCAGTTGCATCCGTCAGCCATCGACATGGGGCTGGAGCGCTCGCAAGAAGTAGCGTCCCGCATGGGATTGGGCAGGCTGGCGCCTCGGGTCATCACGGTGACCGGTACCAACGGCAAGGGTTCTACCTGTGCGTTCGTGGCGTCCTTGCTGCGAGCCCAGGGGCTGAAGGTCGGTGTCTACAATTCTCCCCATCTGTTGCGCTACAACGAGCGCGTGCAGGTCGATGGCGTCGAAGCCAGCGATGCCGAGCTGTGCGAGGCCTTTGTCGCGGTCGAAGCCGGACGCGGTGAAATTTCCCTGACCTATTTCGAGATGGGTACCCTGGCGGCCTTCTGGCTGTTCCAGCGTGCCGGTCTCGATGCCGTGGTGCTGGAAGTCGGCCTGGGTGGGCGCCTGGATGCGGTCAACCTGGTGGATGCGGATCTGGCGCTGGTCACCAGTATCGGCGTCGACCATGCCGATTACCTGGGTGACACCCGTGAGTCCGTGGCCTTCGAGAAGTCCGGAATTTTCCGTCAGGGCACGCCTGCGCTCTGCGGTGACCTGAATCCCCCTCAGCCCTTGCTGGATAAGGCGCGTGAATTGAACTGCCCGTTCTTCCTGCGCGGTCGTGATTTCGACCTGGGGATCACCGAGGCGAACTGGCAGTGGCGTGGTCTCGATGCGCGGGGCAATGCTGTCGAGCTGCGCGACTTGCCGCTGCTCGATCTGCCCATGGAGAACGCCGCGCTGGCCTTGCAGGCCTATTTGTTGCTGGGGCTGCCTTGGCAGGCCGAACGCATCGCCGAAGCCTTGCAGCAGACACGAGTGGTCGGGCGCCTGGATCGCCGTCAGTTCGAATGGCAGGGCAAGCGCCTGAACCTGTTGCTGGATGTCGGGCACAACCCCCATGCAGCGGAGTATCTGGCCGAGCGCCTGATGCGCCGACCAGTGGCGGGCAAGCGCCTGGCGGTATTCGGCCTGTTGGCGGACAAGGATCTGGAGGGCGTGGTTGCCCGCCTGGATGCCTGTGTCGAGCATTGGGCGGTGGCGCCGCTGGATTCTGCCCGTGCGCGTCCCGTTGCGGACTTGCAGGCGGCACTGCAGAACCTTGGGGCTTCGGTAGCGTCTTATGAAAGTGTCGCCGCAGCCTTGGAAGGGCAGTGTGCGCAGGCTACGGCCGAAGACGAGATTCTGCTGTTCGGATCTTTTTATTGTGTTGCCGAGGCGCTCGAGTGGCTCGCTCGGCGCTCCACGGAGGAAGCTGCACATGGCTATGCTGGATAACGTCTACAAGCAGCGAATGGTTGGGGCCCTGGTTTTGGTGGCGTTGGCGGTGATTTTCCTGCCGATGCTGTTTTCCCGCGAAGATGAGCAGCGGCATGTCAATGTCGAGGCGCCAGCAGTGCCTCAGGCGCCTGCTGTAACCCAGGTGCAAGTCGAGCCTGTGGTGGTGCCAGAGCCGCAGGCGCTGCCACAGGAGCCGGTACCCACCGATGAAGACGTGGCCCAGCAGGCCGCGCCTTCGATGCCGATTGGGCCAAGCGCTCCGGTTGCTCCGGCTCCAGTCCCGGTGGCACCGCCAGTCGCCGCGAGCAAGCCCGTGACTCCACCTCCGGCGCCAGCCCCCAAGCCGGCTCCGGCCCAGCCGATTGCCGCAGCGCCAGCCAAGCCCGATGCAACCCCAAGCCGTGTCGATGCAAACGGCCTGTCGGTCAGTTGGTCGGTGCAACTGGCCAGCCTGTCCAGTCGGGAAAGCGCCGAGAACCTGCAGAAAACCCTGCGCAGCCAGGGGTACAACGCTTATATCCGTTCCGCCGATGGCAAGAACCGGGTATTCGTCGGTCCGTTGATCGAGCGGGCCGAGGCAGACCGCCTGCGTGATTTGCTGAGCCGTCAGCAGAACCTCAAGGGTTTTGTCGTGCGCTTCCAGCCTGAGCGCGGTTAAGGCTATCGCCTTGATTTGCAAAGCACAGTGAATCGCAGCTTACCGACGGCCATGCGCTCTGTTAAAATGCGCCGCCTTATCCGTCTGTAGGCTGCACTGTGCCATTTACCTGGGTTGACTGGGCGATCGTTGCAATCATCGCCATCTCCGCTTTGATCAGTTTGAGTCGCGGCTTCGTCAAAGAAGCGCTGTCGCTGCTTACCTGGATCGTCGCAGGAGTCGTTGCCTGGATGTTTGGTGGCTCTCTGTCCGAATACCTCAGCGGATACATCGAGACTCCCTCGGCTCGCGTGATCGCGGGCTGTGCCATCATGTTTGTCGCCACTTTAATCGTGGGCGCAATGATCAATTATCTTATCGGCGAATTGGTTCGCGTCACCGGGCTATCCGGGACCGATCGATTCCTCGGCATGGCCTTCGGCGCGGCGCGTGGCGCGTTGCTGGTGGTCGTGGCGGTCGGGCTGTTGAGCCTGGGGCCGGTACAACAGGATTCCTGGTGGCAGCAGTCGCGACTGGTGCCACAATTTCTATTGGTTGCAGACTGGTCAAAAAACCTCATATTGGGGTGGAGCAGTCAGTGGCTGGCCAGCGGTATCAGCGTACCCGCTGAAATACCGTTCAAGGAACAACTCTTACCGGCCAAAACGCCTCAGTAAGATGTGTTCAGTTCAGTTTCATTAAGTAGGGGTTGCGTCGCATGTGTGGCATCGTCGGTATCGTCGGTAAGTCGAACGTCAATCAGGCGCTGTATGACGCGCTAACCGTCCTCCAGCACCGCGGCCAGGACGCTGCCGGTATCGTGACCAGCCATGATGGCCGGTTATTCCTGCGCAAGGACAACGGCCTGGTCCGTGACGTTTTCCATCAACGGCACATGCAGCGCCTGGTCGGTCACATGGGTATTGGCCATGTGCGGTATCCGACCGCTGGCAGCTCGACTTCGGCCGAAGCTCAACCGTTTTACGTCAACTCGCCTTACGGCATCACCCTGGCGCATAATGGTAACCTGACCAATGTTGAACAGCTGGCCAAGGAGATCTACGAGTCTGACTTGCGCCACGTCAACACCAATTCCGATTCGGAAGTCCTGCTCAACGTCTTCGCTCACGAGCTGGCCCAGCGCGGCAAGCTGCAACCGACCGAAGAAGACGTATTCGCCGCCGTGACCGACGTGCACAACCGTTGCGTTGGCGGTTATGCGGTAGTCGCCATGGTCACCGGTTATGGCATTGTTGGCTTCCGCGACCCTCACGGTATTCGCCCGATCGTTTTCGGTCAGCGTCACACCGACGAAGGCGTCGAATACATGATCGCCTCTGAAAGCGTGTCCCTGGATGTGCTGGGCTTCACCCTGATTCGCGACCTGGCGCCGGGCGAAGCGGTCTACATCACTGAAGACGGCAAGCTGCACACCCGTCAGTGCGCGACCAATCCGAAACTGACTCCGTGCATTTTCGAACATGTCTACCTGGCGCGTCCGGACTCGATCATCGACGGTGTGTCGGTGTACAAGGCGCGCCTGCGCATGGGCGAGAAGCTGGCCGAGAAGATCCTGCGCGAGCGTCCGGATCACGATATCGATGTGGTCATCCCGATTCCGGATACCAGCCGTACCGCGGCGCTGGAGCTGGCGAACCACTTGGGAGTCAAGTTCCGCGAAGGCTTCGTGAAGAACCGCTACATCGGCCGGACCTTCATCATGCCGGGCCAGGCCGCGCGGAAAAAATCCGTGCGCCAGAAACTCAATGCCATCGAGCTGGAGTTCCGCGGCAAGAACGTGATGCTGGTGGATGACTCGATCGTTCGCGGCACCACCTGCAAGCAGATCATCCAGATGGCCCGTGAAGCCGGCGCGAAGAACGTCTACTTCTGCTCCGCGGCGCCTGCCGTGCGTTTCCCGAACGTGTACGGCATCGACATGCCGAGCGCTCACGAACTGATCGCACACAATCGTTCGACTCAGGATGTGGCTGATCTGATCGGCGCCGACTGGCTGATCTACCAGGATCTGCCTGATCTGATCGAGGCGGTCGGTGGCGGCAAGATCAAGATCGAGAACTTCGACTGCGCGGTGTTCGACGGCAAATATGTCACTGGTGACGTCGACGAGGCCTACCTGAACAAGATCGAAAACGCACGTAACGATGCCTCCAAGGCCAAGACCCAGGCGGTCAGTGCGATCATCGACCTGTACAACAACTGATCTAGAGCATTAGAAGACATAAGGAGTAGGCGGCATGAGTCAGGATTGGGATGCCGGTCGGCTGGACAGCGACCTTGATGGCGTAGCTTTCGACACCCTGGCCGTGCGCGCCGGCCAACACCGTACCCCGGAAGGGGAGCACGGTGATCCGATGTTCTTCACCTCCAGCTACGTGTTCCGCACGGCCGCCGATGCGGCCGCGCGGTTCGCCGGCGAGGTGCCGGGCAATGTCTATTCCCGCTACACCAACCCGACCGTGCGGGCGTTCGAAGAGCGTATCGCCGCCCTGGAAGGCGCCGAGCAGGCTGTGGCCACGGCCACTGGCATGGCGGCGATTCTCTCGGTGGTCATGAGTTTGTGCAGCGCGGGCGACCATGTACTGGTTTCGCGCAGTGTGTTTGGCTCGACCATCAGCCTGTTCGAAAAGTATTTCAAGCGCTTCGGTATTGAGGTCGATTACGTGCCCCTGGCGGACCTGTCCGGCTGGGATGCGGCGATCAAGGCCAATACCAAGTTGCTGTTCGTTGAATCGCCGTCCAACCCGCTCGCCGAGCTGGTGGATATCGCTGCATTGTCCGAAATCGCTCACGCCAAGGGCGCGATGCTGGTGGTCGACAACTGTTTCTGTACTCCGGCGTTGCAGCAGCCGCTGAAGCTGGGCGCAGACGTGGTGGTGCACTCGGCGACCAAGTTCATCGATGGCCAGGGTCGTTGCATGGGCGGTGTGGTGGCTGGCCGCAGCGAACAGATGAAAGAAGTGGTGGGTTTCCTGCGTACCGCGGGACCGACCCTGAGTCCGTTCAACGCCTGGATCTTCCTCAAGGGCCTCGAAACCCTCAATCTGCGGATGCGCGCCCATTGTGCCAATGCCCAGGCCCTGGCCGAATGGCTGGAGCAGCAGGACGGTATCGAGAAGGTGCACTACGCCGGTCTGCCAAGCCATCCGCAATACGAACTGGCCAAGCGTCAGCAACGTGGTTTCGGTGCGGTGGTGAGCTTTGAGGTCAAGGGCGGCAAGGACGGGGCCTGGCGTTTTATCGACGCTACTCGCCTGATTTCCATTACCGCCAACCTGGGCGATAGCAAGACCACCATCACTCATCCGAGCACCACCTCTCACGGCCGTCTGGCGCCGCAAGAACGTGAAGCGGCGGGCATTCGTGACAGCCTGATTCGTATCGCTGTCGGCCTTGAGGATGTGGTGGACCTGCAAGCCGACCTGGCGCGCGGGTTGGCAGCCTTGTGATCGAGTTGTCCGAACAGCAGAGCGTTGCCAACGGCCGCGTCGCGCTGGTGACTGGCGCGGCACGCGGTATCGGCCTGGGCATCGCTGCCTGGCTGATCAGCGAAGGCTGGCAGGTGGTGCTGACCGATCTGGATCGCGTACGCGGCTCCCAGGTGGCCAAGGTCCTGGGTGATAGTGCCTGGTTCATTGGCATGGATGTGGCGGATGAAGCGCAGGTCGCCCTGGGAGTCGCCGAAGTGCTGGGGCAGTTCGGGCGCCTCGATGCGCTGGTGTGTAACGCAGCAGTCGCTGACCCGCGCAACATCACCCTGGAAAGCCTCGACCTGGCTTACTGGAATCGGGTGCTGGCGGTGAACCTCAGCGGTCCGATGCTCCTGGCCAAGCACTGTGCGCCATATCTGCGCGCTCATGGCGGAGCCATCGTCAACCTGGCATCTACCCGTGCCCGGCAATCGGAACCGGACACTGAAGCCTATGCGGCGAGCAAGGGCGGTCTGCTGGCCTTGACCCATGCATTGGCCATGAGCCTGGGGCCGGAGATCCGGGTCAATGCGGTCAGCCCCGGCTGGATCGACGCTCGGGACCCGGCGGCGCGTCGGGCCGAACCCCTGAGCGATGCCGATCATGCCCAGCATCCGGCGGGCAGGGTAGGGACGGTCGAGGATGTGGCGGCGATGGTGGCGTGGCTGTTGTCGAAGAACTCCGGTTTTGTCACTGGTCAGGAGTTCGTGGTCGACGGCGGCATGAGCAAAAAAATGATTTATCGCGACTGATGGGGTATGGAGGGCGCAACGAGCACGGCTTTAGGTCGTCGGTGTTGTTGATTCCTTTTTCAGGCGTTGTCGTGATTTTGTCTTTTTCAGAAAAACTTCAAGCAGGGTATTGACTTAGCATCGGTATCTGCGTAAATTTCGCGGCCTCAACGAAGCAAAGGGTGATTAGCTCAGCCGGGAGAGCATCTGCCTTACAAGCAGAGGGTCGGCGGTTCGATCCCGTCATCACCCACCACTTCTTGAGTGTCTTTCGAAAGAAAGGCGGAGGCTTCCACGGAAGCATCCAACCGACGCGCAGCGGTAGTTCAGTCGGTTAGAATACCGGCCTGTCACGCCGGGGGTCGCGGGTTCGAGTCCCGTCCGCTGCGCCATATTTTACAGATCAGGTATTCCTGCTCTGAGATTGAAAAGCCTAGAAGTTTTTCAGTCAGATGATTTAAACGGTTTACATGGACGCAAGTCCAAGCGATACGCAGCGGTAGTTCAGTCGGTTAGAATACCGGCCTGTCACGCCGGGGGTCGCGGGTTCGAGTCCCGTCCGCTGCGCCATATCTACTTGAAGGAACACTGAACGCCTTCAAGTGACGAAGAAGCCGCAAGCTCTTCGGATCGATAGCAAAGACCCTGGTCGAAAGACCGGGGTTTTTTGTTTTCGGAATCCGGCTTTTTCGATACTGCTCAGGCAGTCGATATTGCCTCTCTGCAAAGCCCCAAAAACCGCCTTATAGGCGGTTTTTTATTTGCAGAGGGGCAGGTTATCAGAATCCCAGCTTGTCCCGCAGGCTGTAATACCAGGCGCCCATTGCAGTAAATGGGGTGCGCAACAGCTGGCCGCCAGGGAAGGGGTAGTGCGGTAGCTCGGCAAAGGCGTCAAAACGCTCTGCCTGGCCGCGCAGGGCCTCTGCCAGTACCTTGCCGGCCAGGTGGGTATAGGTGACGCCATGGCCGCTGCAGCCCTGGGAGTAATAGATGTTGTCCCCCAGGCGTCCGACTTGCGGCAGGCGCGACAGGGTCAGCAGGAAGTTGCCGGTCCAGGCGTAGTCGATCTTCACATCCTTGAGTTGCGGGAAGGCCTTGAGCATCTTCGGTCGGATGATGGCTTCGATATTTGCCGGGTCGCGAGCGCCGTAGACTACGCCGCCGCCAAAGATAAGGCGCTTGTCGGCGGAAAGACGGTAGTAATCCAGCAGATAGTTGCAGTCCTCGACGCAGTAGTCCTGGGGAAGCAGACTTTTTGCTAGCTCATCGCTCAATGGTTCAGTGGTGATGACCTGGGTGCCGCACGGCATTGACTTGGCGGCCAGCTCCGGCACCAGGTTGCCCAGGTAGGCGTTGCCCGCGACTATGACGAACTTGGCCCTGACCTTGCCTTGAGGGGTATGTATCACCGGATTGGCACCGCGTTCGATGCGTACCGCCGGGGACTGCTCGTAGATAATGCCACCCAGAGATTCCACGGCTGCCGCTTCACCCAGGGCCAGATTGAGTGGGTGGATATGCCCGCCGCTCATGTCGAGCATGCCGCCCTGGTACAGGTCACAAGCGACGACTTCGCGAATGCGGCGCTGATCCAGCAATTCCAGCTGGGTGTGGCCGTAGCGCTCCCACAGGCGCTTCTGCGACTCCAGGTGACCCATCTGCTTGCTGGTGATGGCGGCGAACACTCCGCCATCCTTCAGGTCGCACTGGATTTGATACTTGGCGACCCGCTCACGGATGATCCTGCCGCCTTCGAAGGCCATCTGGCCAAGCAGTTGAGCTTGCTTGGGGCCGACACTGCGTTCAATCACATCAATGTCGCGGCTATAGCTATTGACGATCTGTCCACCGTTACGCCCGGAAGCGCCGAAGCCAACCTTGGCCGCTTCCAGGACGGTGACTTTAAAACCATTCTCAAGTAGGAACAGGGCGCTGGAGAGGCCGGTGTAGCCGGCACCGATAACGCAGACATCGGTTTCCACATCATCTTGCAGCAGCGGGCGGGTTGGAGCCGCGTTGGCTGACGCCGAGTAATACGACTGTGGGTAAGGTGTGTTCGCCATCCTGCAACCTCTGTTTAATATTCTTGACGATTGCGTGGATCCTACCTGAGTTGAAAAACGCCTACCAGCCATCGAAAAATCTTCTTGGCAGGCTCAAAAAATAAAAATTCGCATATTCAGAGGGTTAGCTGCAAAAAAGGTGTTGACACCCCTCCGGAATTCCGTAGAATGCCGCCTCACAGCAGGCACGTAGCTCAGTTGGTTAGAGCACCACCTTGACATGGTGGGGGTCGTTGGTTCGAGTCCAATCGCGCCTACCAAACAAAATCCGCTCTGCTGGGCGGTCTGGAAGGGCCCACCGAAAGGTGGGCCCTTTTTTGTTGTCCGCGGTTTTCAAAACCTTTGCAAAGCCACCACTCAAAAGGCCAAGTCGGCACCTGCCTCCAGGTACACGATCTCCTTTTGCGGCGTGCCCTTCCTGATAGTGTTCTTTCAAGGTCCACCGATGACTTAAAGCTGGCGATCTTCGCGGCGTTGGAGGTTGGCCTGGTCCAGGTGGATAGCACGCTTTAGTCAGGGGCGTCGTTGTGACTGCACTTTGCAACTGACCACCAAGAGCGGGCGCTCCGATGTAGAGACTGCTGGTCTTAAGAGAAAAATCTAATATTTTAGGAATCGTCCTACATTCTAAAATTGTTCTAGTTGATAGAACCTTCCTTCTGATATTTACGAAGGAATGGAACGTGTCTAGATTGTTGGGTTGGGTGTTGCTGTGTTCGCAGCTATTTACATTCGTGCATGCCGCGCCTGTTAGTAATTACCTCAATATCCCTGACTGGCCGGGTGATCAGGAATCATGTCCTTCGCCGCGAGATATCAAGGGCATGATGGGCATTTTTAGCGCGCCAGCTAAAAGTGAGGGTGCTGAATGGGTGGGTGTGCTGGTTGACGGTGCCATGGAAGCTGTTACCAACTTCGAGAAAAGCTATTTTGTATTGACTCACCAAGGTGTCGATAAAGTTGGTTTTATAAATAGCTGTATCTATGTAACCTCCGGTGGCCGATATTTGAATATGCATCTTGATCTCGGCGGTCATTACAAACAGGTCATGTGGATTGGAAACTCATTGTCATGGAAAGAGTCTCGAGACTTCTCCTCATCAACAATCCTGGAATGCACGGATACCTATAGAGATGCATGCAGTTTTTATTTGAAGTGAATGTGTCCGTCTGTATGGATGGGTTTTGTTCCAGGCTATGCCGTTGTCTTTTTGGCATCCTTAATGCTTATGCATTTCATGACATTTTTATGACACTTTTAAGTCAGTTTTCGGTCTGTATGCACGTTCCCTGCGCAATACGGGCAGGATGTGGTCGGGTAGGGTGCAGGTATGAAGAGTAGAGCGACGGTGATTTGTGCGCATGGAGGGCAAATTCTTTTTGTCCGCAAGGATCGCGCAAAATGGTCTTTACCGGGCGGCAAGGTCGAGCCTGGGGAGTCTCTCGCTGCTGCCGCGATACGTGAGCTGCGTGAGGAGACAGGGCTGGATGCCAGTGAGCCTCTTTACATCCTGGAGTTCGACGCCGGCAATGTACGGCATCACGTATTCGAGGTTGCTGTGGCCAATGCCGAGGATGCCCGGCCCTTGAATGAAATTGCGGCCATCGCTTGGCATGCCTATGGGGCTGCCAGTGAGCTGGATGCAACGGCCGCCACCAAGAGTATTGTGAGCTCGTTTTTACGCCGCCTTTAACCGAGGTGTTATCGATTCATGAAGAAGCCCGCCTTGCGCGGGTTTTTGTTTTTCCGGCCAGTGCGCGAAATGGTCTGCGAGCGGTTTTCTCGCAGCCGAGTGCCAATGGCTTGGCATGTGAGTGATACAGTCGCGTTTTTACGGCGAGGTAGCGTGATGCGGGTGTTGATGGCGGTAATGGTCGTGGCGTTGCTGGCGGGATGTGCCGGCTCGGCGATGAATGAGGCGCGTTCGAAGAGCCCCTACAAGGTGCTCTCGTCGGCCAAGGCGGAGCAAATCGTGGCGCAGTGTGTGCAGTTTGCCTGGCAGGACGAAGCTGTGTTCGGTGTGGATGCGTCGGCCTATCTGGAGTCTGCCAAGGTGGGTGGATACACGGTCTATACCCGTTCGGCGGAGTCCTTTGCCGATATTCGGGGGCAGGCTTCGGGTACCACCGTCAATTATTACGCGGTCCAGGACAACTGGGTCGCCAAGCGTAGACTGGCCGCATTGGCGACTTGCCTGTAATTCCTTTTTAAACGTTATCCAGTAAACAGATCATGAACCCGGCTCTTGCCGGGTTTATGGTTTATTGAAGATTTCCATTGTTTTTCCTGAAGGGTTGGTTAACAAGAGGCTAGTTGAATACTCATTTATTAGCTTGTGTAAGTTATTTGCCTTTCTTTCTGTAGGTTTGCGCTGTAATTATTCGTTGATGTCCCGGCTTTGTTGAGGTGCAACAATTTGCTCGGCATTTTGTATGCGGAGATCAGTAGACAAAACACTGATTTGGACTAGTTTAAAGTTCTCCTCAAGAAGGAGATTCATTTAATCAAAGGAGTGAAAAATAATGAATAAGCCATTAGTTCAACCGAAACACGGGCGTGTCGTATCCCCCTCCAGTCGTGGTGCTGTCGCCGTCGAGCTGGGGCTGCTCGGCACCTGGCAGGTCAATGAGATGGAAGGCGGTAAAAATTTCCCGGCCCTGGTGGGCGGACCTTTTCAGAAACCATACGAGAGCGACGTCGCCAGCGTTGTGCCACCGGCTGATGGGTATATCCTCAGCGGCGGCAAGACCGACGAGCGTGACTGTCTCAACTTCACCAATGAAGAAATGTCGAGGAAGCTTGGGCGTTCGTTCTCCTGGCCGTTGCTCAACGTCAATCCGGGGCAGGTGTTTCAGGTCAAGTGGGAGTACACCGCTCCTCATGTGACCCGCGGTTACAGCTGGTTCATCACCAAAGATGGCTGGGACACGAGACAGCGTATCAGCCGTGCGCAACTGGAGCCGCAGGCTTTCTTCAAGGACTTCTACACACAAGTTCCGTATGACCAGCACGGCGATGAAATGAAGGCCAAGGTCGAACATCAAGTGACACTGCCCAAGAACAAGAAAGGCCACCACGTGATTGTTCTGGCGTGGATTGTCGCCAACACTGGCAATGCGTTCTATCAGGCGTTCGACGTCGACTTCAAATAGTCGACTTTGAATAACAGCAGAAGTTGTCATTTTCTTTAAATGGTTCTGAAGGATTAGAACGTGAACAAGATCAACTTTGCAGCGGTAAAGACTCAGGCGAATGATTCGGCATCGTTGATGCCGTCGATCGCAGGCAAGAAGATCCTCATGGGCTTCTGGCACAACTGGCCGGCAGGCCCCAGTGACGGCTACCAGCAGGGGCAGTTCGCCAACCTCGACCTGGTGGATGTACCCAGGGAATACAACGTGGTGGCGGTAGCCTTCATGAAGGGCAATGGCATTCCCACCTTCAAGCCCTACAACCTGTCGGACGAGGAGTTCCGGCGTCAGGTTGGCGTGCTCAACAGCCAGGGGCGGGCGGTGTTGATTTCCCTTGGCGGTGCGGACGCTCATATCGAGTTGCACAAGGGCAACGAGCAAGCGCTGGCCCACGAAATCATCCGTCTGGTGGAAACCTATGGTTTCGACGGGCTGGACATCGACCTCGAGCAAAGCGCCATCGATTTTGCCGACAACAAGATCGTGCTGCCGGCGGCGCTCAAACTGGTGAAGGATCACTACGCAGGCGAGGGCAAGCACTTCATCATCAGCATGGCGCCGGAGTTTCCCTACCTCGCCACAGGCGGCAAATACGTCGGTTATATCCAGGCGCTGGATGGCTACTACGATTTCATCGCGCCGCAATACTACAACCAGGGCGGCGACGGTCTGTGGGTCCAGGAAGCCAACGGCGGGCAGGGTGCCTGGATTGCCCAGAACAACGACGCGCTGAAGGAAGACTTTCTGTTTTATCTGACCGAGAGCCTGGTCACCGGTACGCGTGGCTATATCGCCATCCCTGCCGACAAGTTCGTGATCGGTCTGCCGGCCAACGTCGACGCGGCAGCGACCGGGTATGTCATCGATCCTGCGGCGGTGAGCAATGCCTTCAAGCGTCTGGATCGTGCCGGATTGTCGATCAAGGGCCTGATGACCTGGTCGGTCAATTGGGATGACGGCCTCAACAAGTACGGCGTCCGTTACAACTGGGAGTTCCGTGATCGTTATGCGCCGCTGATCCATGGCGGCAGCGGCGAGGAGCGACCTTCGGCGCCGGGCAACCTGTTTTCTCCCGCGCAGACAGAGAACAGCGTGACCTTGAGCTGGAGTGCTGCCCACGGTGTTCGTCCGATCGAGTTCTACACCCTGTTTCGCGATGGCAAGCCGGTGGCCCAGACGGCCTCGCTGACCTTGAAGGACGAGGGGCTGAAAACCGATACGCTGTACAGCTACTTTGTCAGCGCCACGGACGCCCAGGGTAATCAGTCGCTGCCCAGTACCAGCCTGAACATCAAGACCGCTGGCGGGGTGCCTGACCCGCAATACCCGGAATGGCAGTTGAATCATCACTATCGCAAAGATGATGGTGTGACTTATCAGGGCAATCTGTATCTGTGCTTTCAAGAGCACACCTCGAATGCCGGCTGGACTCCGGATGTCGCCTTCACCCTTTGGGCCAAGGTGGCGGTTCAGCGTCGTGCGTGAGCGCGGCTAGGAGCAGTACAGAGGCGCCCCGATGACGGGCGCCTTTTTTATTGGGTGTCGGGCAAGGCAAAGCTGCGGGTTATGGGCTAATACTCACAGGCCGTTTTTTGTCATCCGTCAATGGAGAGTGGAGCGATGCTCATGCACTGGTTTCTCGCAGCCGTACACCTGTTGGCCTTTGCTGTCGCCTTTGCGGCGGTGCTCAATCGCGGTACAGCGTTGCGCCGCGTGGTCACCGAAGGGGCGGATGTGCGCCGGGCTCTGCTGGCCGACAATGGCTGGGGGCTGGCCGCCGCGGTGTTGTTGATCACCGGCTTGCTGCGTGCCTTCGCTGGCTACGAAAAAGGCACGGACTACTACCTGCACCAGCCGCTGTTTCACATCAAGATGACCTTGTTCGTCATCATCCTGTTGCTCGAAATATGGCCAATGGTTGCGCTGATCAAATGGCGAATCGCCCTGGGGCGCGGGGCGTCGATCGATACCGGTCGCGCCACGCTGTTTGCGCGCATCAGCCACCTGCAGGCGCTGCTGATTGTGCTGATAGTAGTGGCGGCCAGTGGCATGGCGCGTGGGGTCATGCTCGGCCAGTCATGAGGTGAGGAGTCGCGTGTCCTCGGGCTCGCTGCGGGCTGTTGCGCGTCATCGAGCACCGCGCGCTCTAGCAGAGTTGGCTGAAAGCCTTGCTGATGGTGGCCCGGTTGGTTTTGAACTCGGCCTGCTGCACGGGAATGATGCCGAACTCGTCGCTGACGATAGCCAGCACGCGGTGCAGGTAGTCGACGTTGGCCTCGGAGCGGAAGGTGAATATTCCGCGTTTGACTTCGTAGAGCCCCTCCGTCGAGCAGGCGGCAATGGTCCGAATCGCATTCAGGTCGTTGGTGATCAGAAGGTAAGCGAACTCTTGCATATGACCGCTCCTTGTTCGTAAAGCATCTGCCGATGGCAAGGGGGGGGGAGCCTCGGCGGGTTCGCGGAGGCGGTAGGTCTTGAAATTACTCCTCCTGCTCATTGCCACGCTACTGAGTATTTATACAAAAACGAGGAAGGGCTTTCTCCCGGCCGAGTCGTATCGACAGATTGCCGGGATGGAGCGCTATCAGTGAAGAGCTTGGGTAGTGCACTTTTGCCAGGGCTGGCGCTGGCGGCCTGAACTGCGCCGCTGCCATTTGAAGAGGGGGAGGATGCTGCGGGGAATCAATCAACGATGACGCTGCGCCAGCCATTGTGATGAGACAAAGGGCTGGCCGCTCATGGCGCTCAAGGTGTTTCGCGTTTGTCCGGGGCGGTGAGGCCGGCTTGGATCCGTTGGTAGATTTCTTCGCGATGGACTGCGACGTCTTTCGGGGCATTGATGCCGATCCGGACTTGCTGGCCGCTAACGCCCAGAATGGTGATCGTGATGTCGTCACCGATATTTATGCTTTCACCGACCTTGCGGGTGAGTATCAGCATGATCTTCTCCTTGATTGCTTAGTAGGGCACCTGATTCAGACAGTGCAGATGTCGGTAGTAGTGCGTATAGATTACTGCGAAGTACCACTGTGTGGGTGCCTCTTTCTGACGCGCAGACGCTGTATTAATTCCCGAGGTGCAACTATACAGAGGCGATAAATATCATTCTCCTTGTTTTGCGCTGATTTTGTGGCGTTTGTGCAGGGGATTGGGGTGCTAAAATCGCCGCCTCAGACTTTCAAGGGGTAGGTTGTGCGCACAGTAGCGATGATGATGGCGGTCCTGGCATTGGCGGGATGCGGTGAAGGCAAGTATGCCGAGGTGGACAAGAAGGTGGCACCGGTTGTCCAGGCGCAGCCGCCGCAGGCCGCCACGACGCCGCAATGGGATGTGCTGGTCGCCGGCACCCTGCCTCAGGCGACGAGCGATCTGGCCGGCTGGCTGATCGAACACGGGATCATTTCCTATGTCGTCGTCGAAGATGGCAAGGATCGGGTGCTGATCGGCCCGTTCGATTCCCAGGCCGAAGCCGAAGCCAAGAAAGCCGAGTTGGTCGAGAAGCTGACCAAGGCCAAGAAGCGCAATATCGAGCCGCAGGTGATCGAGCACCGCGTCGCGCAATAAGCCGTTCTTTTGGGTGCCGGGTCAAGGCCAGTCTTGCCGGCGCTCAATCATCTTGAGGGGGCTGTCCATGCCCCGGACGTTTATCGGCAACCCGGACGGATATCAGCCGCAGGCCTTCAGGTTGACCGGGCCGACGAACTCATTGCCACGCCCCATCACGCAAGCCACGTTCTGATTGCGCTGGCGCTCCCAGGGTTGTACCGGATAGGTCTTGTTCCAGGCTTCGTACAACTGGCGATCCTGTTTCGACAGGCGCAGGTTGTATTGCTTGCTCATATAGAAGTAGGTCCGGGCGATCATGCCGCGAATGGATGGGCGCGGCATGACCTTCTTGGCCTTGAAGTCGACCTGCGTCAGGCACGAACCGTACTGGCCGGACCGCGCCGGCAGCCAGCCGAAGCTGAAGTTGTTACGGTCGCCATTGACCTCGCCGATGCTCGGTACCAGGTTGTGCAGGTCGGCTTCGGCGCGTTGATAAATCGGGTCGTGGCGCGTGCAGTTCTTGCGTCCGCCTTGCTGCCAGCATTGACGCTGATGGCCGATCTGCCAGGCAGGAACGATGTGCTCCCATTCGATGCGCGCGGCGCGATTAGCGTTCTTGCGGGGGACATAGCCGCAGGCGGCGAGGTTGACCCTATTGCCGCTGTACTTGCAGCCACAGTAGAACTCGGTGGATTGCGGGGCGTACAGCTTCCAGGCGATTTTCTTCGCTTCGTTGAAGGTACGGGGCGCATCGGCGTGGGCATTCAGGGCAACGCAAAACAGCAGTACAGCAAAACAGCGGGCAATCATCGACTCAGTCTTCCTTCGGCACAACCCAGAAAATCTGCACACCGCCGTCATCGCGATAGGCGAGGGTGACGTTGTCGTTTTCGGCGATTTCTTCGAGCAGGCGCTCCCACTCGTCGACCGCTTCGTCGGGCTGACGGAAGATCAGGGCGGCCTTGGCTTTTTGTGCATTGGGCGAATTGATGATTTTCTGAACGCGCAAACCGAGGCGTTCATAAGAGCTTGGTGGTGCTGTGGTGGGCACGGAACATTCCTTATTAAGCTGTATGCGCGTACAGTATTTTACTGTAGGGAATTTCGCAACCGCTTAAAATTCAAGAGGTTCTTCTGACAGCGATATCCGCGGATTGCTGCAAAACGATTGAGTTTTTTATCTGCGGGATAAAGAAGAGGGCAGGCCAACCGGGGCGGAGCACTCGCCCAGGGCGGGCGAGTGTGGGGTAGAGCGGTGCCCGACCAGAACAGGTCGGGCGGGCCAATCAGTATTCCCAGAACATCCGCTGCAGTTCCTTGCTGTCCTGGGTCTTGGTCAGAGCGACCATGGCCAGGATGCGGGCTTTCTGCGGGTTCAGGTCGTTGGCCACGACCCAGTCGTATTTGTCGTCAGGCTGTTCCGCGTTGCGCAGTACGAAGCCGCCGGCATTGACGTGGGACGAACGAATGATCTGTACGCCATTCTTGCGCAGCTCCTGCAGGGCCGGCACTACGCGGGAAGACACCGAGCCATTGCCGGTACCGGCGTGGATGATGGCTTTGGCGCCGGACTGGGCCAGGGCCTTGTAGGCGGTGTCGCTGACGTTGCCGTAGCCATAGGCGATTTCGACGTCAGGCAGGCTCTTGATGGTCTTGATGTCGAATTCCGAATCCAGGGTGTGACGCTTGGCCGGCAGGCGGAACCAGTAGGATTTACCTTCCACCACCATGCCCAGTGGGCCCCATGGGCTCTTGAAGGCTTCGGTCTTGATATTGATCATTTTGCTGACGTCGCGACCCGACTGGATCTCGTCGTTCATGGTGACCAGCACGCCCTTGCCATGGGCTTCCTTGCTGCCGGCGACGGCGACGGCGTTGTACAGGTTGAGCATGCCGTCGGCGGACATGGCGGTGCCCGGACGCATGGATCCGACCACTACGATGGGCTTGTCGGTCTTTTCCACCAGGTTCAGGAAGTAAGCGGTTTCTTCCAGGGTGTCGGTGCCGTGGGTGATGACGATGCCATCGACGTCTTTGCTGTCGGCCAGTTCGGCGACGCGACGGCCCAGTTGCAGCAGGTTTTCGTTGGTGATGCTTTCAGAGGCGATCTGCATGACCTGTTCGCCACGCACATTGGCGACCTGGCTCAGCTCGGGGATCCCGGCGATCAACTGCTCGATGCCGACTTTGGCGGCCTGGTAGGTGGCGCTGTTGGCGGCACTGGCGCCAGCGCCGGCAATGGTGCCGCCGGTAGCGAGCACGACCACGTTGGCCAGCTTCTGTTTGGTTTCGACTTCCTTGGCCTGCAATGCAGTCGGAAGGAGCAAGAGGAGGGCCAAAGCGCCCGGAACAAGGGTGTTGAAAGCAGATTTCATTATTTTCTCTCTAGTAGTGAGACGGTGCTGGTGCAGGTTCATCTAGATACACCCGAGACAGATCTGAATGCCGCGGGCGAAAGGGAACAGCAGGATCTGTACCAGCCGGACTGTGGTCGCAAAACTCTTTTAACTTAATGATTTATATCAACTTATTTTTAGTTATCGGATTCGATGGCCGTTTCGTTGTCCGGTTTTCCGAATGCTCGGAAGATTTACGTTCGGTTGTCCGACAGTTCTGATTTTCATGAGGAAAAAGCTGAATTAAAGAGATGGTCCTTGCAGCCGATGCCCTTCAAGGATCGTTTCTTTATGGAGCTCACATGTCTATTTCTGTCGGTTTTCCCGCTGCCGGGGCCATCACTATCAACGGTAAATCACCGGCCACTATCGAGGCTCTGAGCCAGGGCGCCGCCGATAGCGCTGCGCAAGTCCTGGGGATCGATGAAGAGGGCAAGCTGCGAGTGGCGTCCGGTTCCGAGGCCGAGAAGGCCGAGACTCAAGACTCCGAAGGGGACAATCAAAGCCTGGTGGTGAAAATGCTGCTCAAGCGCATGAAAGAACTGCAGGCCCAATTGCAGGAGCAACAGCAGCAGTTGGCCGCTGCCCAGGCGGCGAGTTATCCGACCCCTGAAGCCAAGGCGACCATGGTGATGGCGATTCAAGGCCAGATCGCCGGTACCAACGGTGCGCTGCAGGAAGTGGCGGGGAAGCTGGTCAAGGAACTGAGTAAGGAGCTGAGCAAGGACGCTTCGTCAGGCGCACTGGTCAGTACCACCGCATGATTGTGTGATGTTGTGACGGGGCGGCTCATGGGGCTTGGCTTCCCCGTTGACAAATAGCGGCAGGGTTCGCATAGTTCGTTTTACGCAAACGTTTGCGCAGGCCCTGGGCGATAAAAGTCATACACCTCTCAGGTTCGCTTCAAGCCGCGTTAATCGGGGTCTGAAGGTTGTCGAGCGTACTCCGGCGCAAGCGTTGCTCACAATAATCATAAGATCGGAGTGAATCCATGAAGCTGCCATTCGCTGGACGTCTTCTCGCTGTCGCTGTTCTGGCTGCCGCATCCGCTACGCTTCCCCTCTCTTCGGCATTCGCCGAGGCCCCGGAAAAACCCAAGGTCGCCCTGGTCATGAAATCCCTGGCCAACGAATTTTTCCTCACCATGGAAGACGGCGCCAAGGCTTATCAAAAAGACCATGCCGCCGATTTCGACCTGGTTTCCAACGGCATCAAGGATGAAACCGACACCGCCAACCAGATCCGTATCGTCGAGCAGATGATCGTTTCCAAGGTCAACGCGCTGGTGATCGCCCCGGCGGACTCCAAGGCCATGGTGCCGGTGATCAAGAAGGCGGTGGACGCCGGTATCACCGTGATCAACATCGACAACCAGCTGGATCCGGCCGTACTCAAAAGCAAAAACATCAGCGTGCCTTTTGTCGGCCCCGACAACCGCAAGGGCGCGCGCCTGGTGGGCGAGTACCTGGCCAAGGACCTGAAGGCCGGGGACGAAGTCGGCATCATCGAAGGCGTGTCGACCACCACCAACGCCCAGCAGCGCACCGCAGGCTTCAAGGATGCGATGGAGGCCGCGCAGATCAAGGTGGTCTCGCTGCAATCCGGCGACTGGGAAATCGATGCCGGCAACCGCGTCGCCGCCGCCATGCTCAGCGAATACCCGAACCTCAAGGCGCTGCTGGCCGGCAACGACAGCATGGCCGTCGGTGCCGTCTCGGCGGTGCGCGCGGCGGGCAAGGCCGGCAAGGTCAAGGTGGTCGGCTACGACAACATCAATGCCATCAAGCCGATGCTCAAGGACGGTCGCGTGCTGGCGACCGCCGACCAGTTCGCCGCCAAGCAGGCGGTCTTCGGGATCGAAACGGCGCTGAAGATCCTCAAGGGCGAGAAGGTGGACGGTGGCGCCAATGGCGTGATCGAAACTCCGGTTGAGCTGGTCACCCAGTAATCTTTCTGGCGGCGCAACGGCGCCCGCCTAAACAGGCGGGCGCATGGAGAGTTTCTTATGTCAGTTTCCGCTGTGAACGCTGTCCTTTCGGTCAGCGGTATCGGCAAGACCTATGCGCAACCGGTATTGACTGGCATCGACCTGACGCTGATGCGCGGGGAGGTGCTGGCGCTGACCGGGGAAAACGGCGCGGGCAAAAGCACCCTGTCGAAAATCATTGGTGGCCTGGTGACCCCGACCACCGGCGAGATGCGCTTCAACGGCCAGGCTTACCGTCCTGGCAGTCGCACCCAGGCCGAAGAGCTGGGCATCCGTATGGTCATGCAGGAACTCAACCTGTTGCCGACGCTGTCGGTGGCCGAGAACCTGTTCCTCGATAACCTGCCCAGCCTCGGCGGCTGGATCAGTCGCAAGCAGTTGCGCAAGGCGGCGATCGAAGCTATGGCCCAGGTCGGCCTGGAGGCCATCGACCCCGATACTCTGGTCGGCGAACTGGGGATTGGCCACCAGCAGATGGTGGAGATCGCGCGCAACCTGATCGGCGACTGCCATGTGCTGATCCTCGACGAGCCGACCGCGATGCTCACGGCTCGCGAAGTCGAGTTGCTCTTCGAACAGATCACTCGTCTACAGGCCCGTGGCGTGGCCATCATCTATATCTCCCATCGCCTGGAAGAGCTGGCCCGGGTCGCGCAGCGCATTGCGGTGCTGCGCGACGGTTGCCTGGTCTGTGTCGAGCCGATGGCCAATTACAACAGCGAGCAACTGGTCAACCTGATGGTAGGGCGCGAGCTGGGCGAACACATCGATCTCGGCCCGCGCAAGATTGGCGCGCCGGCCCTGACGGTCAGCGGCCTGAGTCGTTCCGACAAGGTTCTGGACGTGTCTTTCGAGGTGCGCAGCGGTGAGATCTTCGGTATTTCCGGGTTGATCGGGGCGGGGCGCACCGAACTGTTGCGACTGATCTTCGGCGCCGACAAGGCTGACAGCGGCACGGTGGCCCTGGGTTATCCGGCGCAGGTGGCGAATATCCGTTCGCCGGTCGATGCAGTGGCCCACGGCATTGCCCTGATCACCGAGGACCGCAAGGGTGAAGGTCTGCTGCTGACGCAATCCATCAGCGCCAATATCGCCCTGGGCAACATGCCGGAGATCTCCAGTGGCGGCCTGGTCAATGGTCGTGACGAATCGGCATTGGCGCAGCGGCAGATCGATGCCATGCGCATTCGCAGTTCGGGGCCCGCGCAGCTGGTGTCCGAACTGTCCGGGGGCAATCAGCAGAAGGTGGTCATCGGCCGCTGGCTGGAGCGCGATTGCGCGGTGCTGCTGTTCGACGAGCCGACCCGGGGCATCGATGTCGGCGCCAAATTCGATATCTATGGCCTGCTTGGCGAACTGACCCGCCAGGGCAAGGCGCTGGTGGTGGTCTCCAGCGACCTGCGGGAGCTGATGCTGATCTGCGATCGGATTGGCGTGCTGTCCGCCGGGCGCCTGATCGATACCTTCGAGCGCGACAGCTGGACCCAGGATGAACTGCTTGCCGCCGCTTTCGCCGGCTATCAAAAACGTGATGCGTTGCTCAACGAAGCGGCGCCTAGGGATCTTCCATGACAACTGCATCTTCGGCCGGCAAACGTGGCGGCAACTATTACGGCCTCGGCACCTACCTGGGGCTGGCCGGTGCCTTGCTGGCAATGATTGCGCTGTTCTCGACACTGAGCAGCCACTTTCTTTCCTACGACACCTTCAGCACCCTGGCCAACCAGATCCCGGACCTGATGGTGCTGGCGGTAGGCATGACTTTTGTCCTGATCATCGGCGGCATCGATTTGTCTGTCGGCTCGGTGCTGGCCCTGGCGGCCTCGACCGTCAGCGTGGCGATTCTCGGCTGGGGCTGGAGCGTGGTTCCGGCGGCATTGCTGGGCATGGGCTGCGCGGCATTGGCCGGGACCATCACCGGTTCTATCACTGTCGCCTGGCGTATTCCTTCGTTCATCGTCTCCCTCGGTGTGCTGGAAATGGCCCGCGGCGTGGCTTACCAGATGACCGGCTCGCGCACCGCCTATATCGGTGATGCCTTCGCCTGGTTGTCGAACCCGATCGCCTTCGGTATCTCGCCATCGTTCATCATTGCCTTGCTGATCATCTTCATCGCCCAGGCAGTGCTGACGCGCACGGTGTTCGGCCGTTACCTGATCGGCATCGGCACCAACGAGGAGGCGGTGCGGTTGGCGGGCATCAACCCCAAACCCTACAAGATCCTGGTGTTCAGCCTGATGGGGCTGCTGGCGGGCATCGCCGCGCTGTTCCAGATTTCCCGCCTGGAGGCTGCGGACCCGAATGCCGGTTCCGGCCTGGAGCTACAAGTGATCGCGGCCGTGGTGATTGGCGGCACCAGTCTGATGGGCGGGCGCGGGTCGGTGATCAGCACCTTTTTCGGCGTATTGATTATCTCGGTGCTGGCCGCGGGGCTGGCGCAGATCGGCGCGACCGAGCCGACCAAACGCATCATCACCGGCGCGGTCATCGTGATTGCGGTGGTACTGGATACTTATCGCAGCCAACGCGCAAGCCGGCGGAGCTGAGTCATGGCAACGATCAAAGATGTGGCGGCGCTCGCAGGGATTTCCTACACCACGGTTTCCCACGTGCTGAACAAGACGCGTCCGGTCAGCGAGGAAGTGCGGATCAAGGTCGAGGCGGCGATCCAGCAGCTCGACTACGTGCCCAGCGCCGTGGCGCGCTCGCTGAAGGCCAAGACCACGGCGACCATCGGCCTGTTGGTGCCCAACAGCCTCAACCCGTATTTCGCCGAGCTGGCCCGAGGGATCGAGGATTATTGCGAGCGCAACGGCTACTGCGTGATTCTCTGTAACTCCGACGACGACCCGGAAAAACAGCGCAGCTACCTACGGGTGCTATTGGAAAAACGTATCGACGGCCTGATCGTGACCTCGGCCGGTGGCGACGGCGGGCTGGCCAAGGGCCTGGCCGCCGTGCGCACGCCGATGGTGATCGTCGACCGCGGGCTGGAAGGGGTGGATGCGGACCTGGTGCGTATCGACCACGAATACGGTGCGTATCTGGCTACCCGTCATCTGCTCGAGTTGGGCCATCGCGATATCGCCTGCATCGGCGGCCCGGACTACACCAGCGTGGCGCAATTGCGTCTGGCGGGGTTCCAGCGGGCGTTGCGCGAAGCCGGCGTGGAGGTGCCTGCGCAGCGCATCCTGCAGAGCGACTTCACCAGTACCGGCGGTTATCACGCGGCGGCCCAGCTGTTGGAGCGCAACCGGCCCAGCGCGATCTTCGCCGGCAACGACATGATGGGCATCGGTGTGCTGCGTGCGGCGGCGGAGCGCAATATCCGGGTGCCGAGCGAACTGTCGGTGATCGGCTTCGACGATATCCAGATGAGTCGTTATGTGTATCCGGCGCTGACTACAGTTGGCCAGTCGATCCTGCAGCTGGGCGAGCAGGCGGCGGAGCTGTTGCTGCGCCGCATTGCCACCCCTGGATTGCCGACCGACCAGCGTATCGTCACCCCAAGCATTGTCCTGCGTGAGTCGACGGCGCCTGTGGCCGGCGCATTCGCCGAGTACCGTTGAATCGAATTGTGAGTATCGATGTATGCCAGCAAAAGTAGTGGTAGTAGGCAGCCTCAATATGGACCTGGTCACCCGGGCCGAGCGGCTGCCGCGTGCCGGTGAAACCCTGATCGGCCAGTCGTTCGCCACGGTTTCCGGTGGCAAGGGGGCGAACCAGGCGGTGGCGGCGGCCCGCCTGGGTGCCCAGGTGTCGATGATCGGGTGCGTCGGTGATGATGCCTACGGCGAGCAATTGCGCTCGGCGTTGCTCGCCGAACGGATCGATTGCCAGGCCGTCACCGCTGTCTCTGGCTCCAGTGGCGTCGCCTTGATCGTGGTGGACGACAGCAGTCAGAACGCGATCGTGATCGTGGCCGGTGGCAATGGTCGGCTCACGCCAGAAGTGGTCAGCGGCTTCGACAAGGTGCTGCAGGCGGCCGATGTAATCATCTGCCAGCTCGAAGTGCCGCTGCCCACTGTGGGGCATAGCCTCAAGCGCGGCCGTGAACTGGGCAAGACCGTGATCCTCAACCCTGCACCGGCCAGTGGCCCGTTGCCGGCGGACTGGTACGCGTCCATCGACTATCTGATTCCCAACGAAAGCGAGGCCGCGGCCCTCAGCGGCTTGCCGGTGGATTCCCTGGCGAGCGCCGAAGCCGCGGCCGCCCGCTTGATCGCCGCCGGGGCCGGCAAGGTCATCATCACGCTCGGCGCCCAAGGCTCGCTGTTCGCCAATGGCACGAGCTTCGAGCATTTCCCGGCGCCCAAGGTCAAGGCGGTCGACACTACGGCCGCCGGCGATACCTTCGTCGGTGGTTTTGCCGCCGCCCTGGCCGCCGGCAAGAACGAGGCCGAGGCGATTCGTTTCGGTCAGGTCGCGGCAGCGCTGTCGGTGACCCGCCCAGGTGCGCAACCTTCCATTCCCACGTTGTCCGACGTACAGGCGTTCTCTCCCGCATGAAAAAAACACCCTTGCTCAATGTCGCCCTGTCGCGACTGATTGCCTCCCTGGGGCACGGCGATATCGTGGTCATCGGCGATGCCGGCCTGCCTGTACCGCCGGGCGTCGAATTGATCGACCTGGCCTTGACCCAGGGTATTCCGGATTTCCTCAGCACCTTGCAGGTGGTGCTTTGCGAGATGCAGGTGGAAGGCCATGTGCTGGCGCAGGAGATCCTGGATCGACAATCCCCGACCCTGCAAGCGCTCGAGGCGTTAAGCGTCGAGGGGGCGCTGGGCGCGCGCAAGCTGTTGAGCCACGATGAGTTCAAGGTGCTCAGCCGCCAGGCGCGGGCAATCGTTCGCACCGGGGAGTGTCAGCCTTATTGCAACATCGCTTTGATTGCCGGGGTGACGTTCTGAGCGTTGCCCCTCTCTGTTCAACCACGCAAAGGAGTGCGCCATGCACCGCTATGCTCAGCTATTGAAACACCTGATCCGGAGTGTTCTGCTCGTGTCCCTGTTCACTGCTACCAGCGCCCATGCGGCAGAAAAAATCGATCTGATCATCGATACCGATCCGGGTGCCGATGATGTGGTTGCGTTGCTGTTCGCCCTGGCGTCGCCGGAAGAACTGCAGATCCGCGCGCTGACCACGGTGGCCGGCAACGTGCGCCTGGACAAGACCTCGCGTAATGCGCGCCTGGCCCGTGAGTGGGCGGGGCGCGAAGAGGTGCCGGTGTACGCCGGCGCGCCTAAGCCGCTGCTGCGCACGCCGATCTATGCCGAGAATATTCACGGCAAGGAAGGCATTTCCGGGGTCACGGTGCATGAGCCGAAAAAGGGCCTGGCCGAGGGCAGTGCGATCAATTACCTGATCGACACCCTGCGCGCCGCCAAGCCCCACAGCATCACCATCGCCATGCTGGGGCCGCAGACCAACCTGGCGCTGGCGCTGATCCAGGCACCGGATATCACTCAAGGCATCAAGGAAGTGGTGGTCATGGGCGGGGCGCATTTCAACGGCGGCAATATCACCCCGGTGGCGGAGTTCAACCTGTTCGCCGACCCGCAGGCCGCCGAGGTGGTGCTCAAGAGCGGCGTGAAGCTGACTTACCTGCCGCTGGACGTTACCCACAAGGTGCTGACCAGCGATGCGCGCCTGCAGAAAATCGCAGCCTTGAACAACAATGCCAGCAAGGTGGTGGGCGATATCCTCAACGAATACGTCAAGGGTGACATGGAGCACTACGGCATCCCGGGTGGCCCGGTGCATGACGCGACCGTCGTTGCTTACCTGCTCAAGCCCGAACTGTTCAGCGGGCGCCAGGCCAACATGGTGATCGACAGCCGTGAAGGGCCGACCTTCGGCCAGACCATCGTCGATTGGTACGACGGCCTGAAGCAGGAGAAGAACGTGTTCTGGGTGGAGAATGGCGATGCCCAGGGTTTCTTCGATCTGCTGACCGAGCGTCTGGCTCGCCTGAAATAAGTGATATTCCCGGCAGGTGCCAGCCTGTAGGGCGTTACGCCTTCTCTGTACCCGGCGTGCCGGAGTGCTCGCCGGGATACTTCTCGAATATCTGCTCGATGAATGTCTGGGCCGCTTCGGTGCCCAGCTCCCTGATCAGTAAGTCGATGCCGATGATCGCCAGCTCTTCGGGGCTGCCGGGGCTGTAGGAGCAGTGGCCTTCGGGCCATTTGGCTTTGATGTCGGCGTCGATCGTCACGGTGGCCATGGAAGTCTCGCGAGCTCGGAAAGGATGGGGCCGGACAGGCGCTTGTCGAGGGCTTCCGGTCTTGTAGAGTTAAACACCTTGGCGGGCTTTTCGCACTCCGACTTAGGCATGAGGGGAGGGCTGTGCGACACTTGGTCATTGTCTGTTTTCAAAGGGTGCCAGTGTGCAGATCGATTTGAACAACCCTGATGCCTTGACCTTCGAGGCGGTGCGCCAGTTGCTGGCGTCGGCCAGTGACGATGTGCATACCCAGCTGCGAGTGACCAAGGCGGGCATTGCCTATATCTCGTCGGGCGTGGTCGGTGGCGCGGACATCGACGGCCTGCTGTTCAGGCTGGAGACCTGGGCCGCCGGTTCTGGTTATGTCGGGCGGGTAGCGGCCAGCGATGAGGTCTGGGTGACGCAGATTTTTAACGCGTTGAAACAGAACTGGCCGAAGCCACCATTCGATTACATCGATATTTACTGAGGCTGTTCATATCCGGTCACGATTGCTGCATGAAAACGTGGCCGTACCTGATGCAGACTTGCCCGCTACCTGGCCAAGAGGCCATTGGCCAGTCCGTTTGTGAAACCAATAGTCAGAGCGGTTGTCGCACTATCTCTGCTTATTTTTGAAAAGGAGGCTTCATGCCTTGGAAGCTCGCGTCATTCGGTACCTTGTTGGCTGCAGTCGTTTTGACGGGGTGCAGCACTTCTTCGCCGGATAAGGGGCCGGTAGCGACCGAGAGCGGCCATAGCCGCTGTGAGGCTAAGGCGGCGGAATTCGCCATCGGCAAAAAAGCTTCGCCTGAGCTGCTGGAACAGGCGCGTACTCGCGCAGGTGCGCAGAACGCCCGTATTCTCAAGCCGAACGACATGATCACCCTGGAATACCGTTCCGATCGGCTGAACCTAAACACCGATACCAATCTGGTGGTCACCCGGGTCAACTGCGGCTGATCGCGTCAGCGCTTTTGCACCTTGCATAAAAAACCCCGTCACATGGACGGGGTTTTTTTAGCTCGCTGAGAAATTACTCAGGACGAACTTGTGCAGCTTGCATACCCTTTTGGCCTTTCTCAGCCACGAAGGAAACGGTCTGGCCTTCTTTCAGGCTTTTGAAACCGTCGCTTTCAATAGCTTTGAAGTGTACGAACAGGTCGTCACCGCCACCTTGAGGAGTGATGAAGCCGAAGCCTTTTTCATCGTTGAACCATTTTACGGTGCCGGTTTGGCGATTAGACATGGTGTATCTCCAAGAAACATATATTTTCAGTAGTACTGTGCTGCTCAGGCCAACTGGGCACACCGGGCTATCATAGTCGAAATGTTCGACTTGGGAGCCCCCCGGACGTGCCGATTCCCAGGTGGTTGAGTCCGTTTTGTTGCTCCGATCGGCTGAAGGCCCCGGTTTAAGGGGCTTTCACCGAAAATATTCGGTGATAAAAAAAGCCGTAAAAGCTGCGTAAATTGTGAAAAAAGGCCGGTTTTCAGATCGCATCGAGCCTGAAGCAGGACCGTCTCTCGCGCATTAAAGACTTATTTCACCACCCGGCAAGCGGCAATAGCGTCCAGGGCCTTGGCTCTCAGCGCCGGATCCGGTTGAGTCTGCTTGCTCATGAGCTGTTTGATTTCGTCTGTAGTGAATTTCTCATTGAGCTTGTCCGCACCACAGGCGCAGTGCTTTTCCGCACTTTTCACATCAACGCTCTGACTGGCGGCAGCCGTGCAATCCTTCATGTATTCGGCACGTACCCCGGCTGGCCAGGCGGCCTGCGCGCTCAGTGGCAGCAGCAGGGCGAAAGGGGCGGCAAGGGCGAATAGTTGGGTGAGGCGCATGAGTCGAGCTCTCCTGGGATTGGTACAAGAATGGCAATTCTCGGTGTATTTGAGACCTTGCGTACACACCAAGTTCACTTTCTCGAAAGAAAGCGCGGATACGCTGGTCCCGGTGGGAAGTACGGCGCGATGACCGTTCATCTGTGCTAGCATGCCCGGCTTGGGTGTTTTCAGGCTCTGGGCGAGTTTCAAGCCCACCGCGGTCTATGCCTCTTTTTTTTGATTTGAACTCCAGTCACTCTGGTTCGTTTTACCGGTTGGCCGCAAGGCTCCTGCCACTGTGAGGCAGGCGTTCGTCACGAACGGCCTGGACCGAACCGCGTACTGGCTCATCCCAACCCACGTGACCTTTGGTAGGGGTCACCACTAGGAGAGGAGGCGCCATGCCCACTATTACTCTTCCCGACGGCAGTCAACGCTCATTCGATCATCCGGTTTCCGTAGCCGAGGTCGCCGCATCCATTGGTGCAGGTCTGGCCAAGGCCACCGTGGCCGGCAAGGTCAATGGCAAACTGGTCGACGCCTGCGATCTGATCGACAGCGACGCGACCCTGCAAATCATCACGCCAAAGGATGAAGAGGGGCTGGAGATCATTCGCCACTCTTGCGCTCACCTGGTTGGCCACGCGGTCAAGCAGCTGTATCCGACAGCGAAGATGGTTATCGGTCCGGTGATCGATGAAGGCTTCTATTACGATATCGCCTACGAGCGTCCTTTCACTCCGGACGACCTGGCGGCCATCGAGCAGCGCATGCAGCAGCTGATCGAGAAAGATTACGACGTCATCAAGAAGGTCACTCCGCGCGCCGAAGTGATCGAAGTGTTCAAGGCTCGCGGCGAAGACTACAAGCTGCGCCTGGTCGAGGACATGCCGAACGAACAGGCCATGGGCCTGTACTACCACGAAGAATACGTCGACATGTGCCGTGGTCCGCATGTGCCGAATACTCGCTTCCTCAAGTCCTTCAAACTGACCAAGCTGTCCGGTGCCTACTGGCGCGGCGATGCCAAGAACGAGCAACTGCAGCGCGTCTATGGCACTGCCTGGGCGGACAAGAAGCAGCTGGCGGCTTATATCCAGCGTATCGAAGAAGCCGAGAAGCGCGACCATCGCAAGATCGGCAAGCGTTTGGGCCTGTTCCATACCCAGGAAGAAGCACCGGGCATGGTGTTCTGGCATCCGAACGGCTGGACCCTGTACCAAGTGCTCGAGCAGTACATGCGCAAGGTGCAGCGCGACAATGGCTACCTGGAGATCAAGACTCCGCAGGTGGTCGATCGCAGCCTGTGGGAGAAATCCGGGCACTGGGCCAACTACGCCGAAAACATGTTCACCACCGAGTCGGAAAGCCGCGACTATGCCATCAAGCCGATGAACTGCCCGTGCCACGTGCAGGTATTCAATCAGGGCCTGAAAAGCTACCGCGAGCTGCCGATGCGTCTGGCCGAGTTCGGTGCTTGCCACCGTAACGAGCCGTCCGGTGCATTGCACGGCATCATGCGTGTGCGTGCCTTCACCCAGGACGATGCGCATATCTTCTGCACCGAAGAGCAGATGCAGGCTGAATCCGCCGCGTTCATCAAGCTGACCATGGATGTCTATGCCGACTTCGGCTTCAAGGACATCGAAATGAAGCTTTCCACTCGCCCTGAAAAGCGTGTGGGTTCCGACGAGTTGTGGGATCGCGCTGAAAATGCCTTGGCTGCCGCGCTTGATAGCGCCGGCCTGCCGTATGACCTGCAACCGGGCGAAGGGGCGTTCTACGGTCCGAAAATCGAGTTCTCGCTGAAAGACTGCCTGGGTCGTGTCTGGCAGTGTGGTACCTTGCAGCTCGATTTCAACCTGCCGATCCGTCTGGGTGCCGAATACGTTTCCGAAGATAACAGCCGTAAACATCCGGTGATGTTGCACCGGGCGATCCTCGGCTCCTTCGAGCGTTTCGTCGGGATTCTGATCGAGCATTACGAAGGGGCGTTCCCTGCGTGGCTGGCTCCGACCCAGGCCGTAGTGATGAATATCACTGATAAACAGGCAGATTTTGCCCTCGAAGTGGAAAAAACCCTCAACCAAAGCGGATTTCGTGCCAAGTCTGACTTGAGAAATGAAAAGATCGGCTTTAAAATCCGCGAGCATACTTTGCTCAAGGTTCCCTATCTCTTGGTTATTGGAGATCGGGAAGTCGAGACGCAGACTGTCGCTGTGCGTACCCGTGAAGGTGCTGACCTGGGCTCCATGCCCGTCGCCCAATTCTCGGAGTTCCTTGCACAAGCGGTTTCCCGGCGTGGTCGCCCAGATTCGGAGTAATTATTATTAAGCGTGAAATGAGACAAGATAAACGAGCTGCACCGAAAGCCCCGATCAACGAGAATATCTCGGCACGCGAGGTTCGGTTAATTGGCGCTGACGGCGAGCAGATTGGCATCGTCTCGATTGATGAAGCGCTTCGTATTGCTGAAGAAGCCAAGCTTGATCTGGTGGAAATCTCCGCCGACGCAGTCCCACCGGTTTGTCGTGTGATGGACTACGGCAAGTCGATCTTCGAGAAGAAGAAGCAGATTGCCGCGGCGAAGAAGAACCAGAAGCAGATTCAGGTAAAAGAAATCAAGTTTCGTCCAGGGACGGAGGAAGGGGATTACCAGGTAAAACTGCGCAACCTGGTACGTTTCCTGAGTGACGGGGACAGGGCCAAGGTATCCTTGCGATTCCGCGGCCGTGAGATGGCCCACCAGGAGCTGGGGATGGAACTCCTCAAGCGGGTTGAAGCTGACCTGCAAGAGTACGGTTCGGTCGAACAGCATCCTAAGATGGAAGGACGCCAGCTGATCATGGTCATCGCCCCGAAAAAGAAGAAGTAATCAACAGGGCACGGCAGGCCTTCTGATTATGTTTATCAACTGAATGCGGAGTATCCGAACATGCCAAAGATGAAAACCAAAAGTGGTGCTGCTAAGCGGTTTCTGAAAACTGCTAACGGTATCAAGCACAAGCACGCTTTCAAGAGCCACATCCTGACCAAAATGTCGACCAAGCGTAAGCGTCAACTGCGCGGTAGCAGCTTGCTGCATCCGTCTGACGTGGCAAAAGTCGAGCGCATGCTGCGCCTTCGTTAATTTTTGGATCAAGAATAGAGGAAGTAACTCATGGCTCGTGTAAAGCGTGGCGTCATTGCCCGTAAACGTCACAAAAAAATTCTGAAACTTGCTAAAGGCTACTACGGCGCACGCTCCCGCGTATTCCGTGTTGCCAAGCAAGCGGTAATCAAGGCAGGCCAATACGCCTACCGCGACCGTCGTCAGAAAAAACGTCAGTTCCGCGCTCTGTGGATCGCTCGTATCAACGCTGGTGCTCGTATCAACGGTCTGTCCTACAGCCGTTTCATCGCCGGCCTGAAAAAAGCGTCCATCGAGATCGACCGTAAGGTTCTGGCTGATCTGGCAGTGAACGAAAAAGCGGCGTTTGCTGCGATTGTCGAGAAAGCTAAAGCCACTCTGGCTTAAGTACCCCCGACAGTCACCCGGGCTCACCTCTGTGGGCTCAGGTGTTAAACGTCATAAATAGGGGAAGAGCCTACAAGCTCTTCCCCTATTTTGTATCTGGAGTCTGTACATGGAAAACCTGGATGCGCTGGTCTCTCAAGCACTAGAGGCTGTGCAAAGCGCTGAAGACATCAATGCCCTGGAGCAAATCCGGGTTCAGTACCTTGGCAAGAAGGGTGAATTGACTCAGGTGATGAAGACCCTGGGGAATTTGCCGGCAGAGGAGCGCCCGCAAGTCGGCGCCCTGATTAACGTTGCCAAGGAGCGTGTTACAGAGGCTCTCAATACGCGTAAGGCTTTGTTTGAAGAAGCCGAGCTGGCTGCCAAACTGTCCGCTGAGTCCATCGATGTGACCCTGCCTGGCCGTGGCCAGGTCTCCGGCGGTCTGCATCCTGTGACCCGGACTCTGGAACGTATTGAACAGTTCTTCACTCATATCGGCTACGGCATCGCCGAAGGCCCTGAGGTCGAAGACGACTATCACAACTTCGAGGCGCTCAACATCCCAGGCCACCACCCGGCCCGTTCGATGCATGACACCTTCTATTTCAACGCGAACATGCTGTTGCGCACCCATACCTCGCCGGTACAGGTCCGCACCATGGAATCGCAGCAGCCGCCGATCCGCATCGTCTGCCCAGGCCGTGTGTACCGTAGCGACTCGGATATCACTCACTCGCCGATGTTCCACCAGGTCGAAGGCCTGCTGATCGATCGCGACATTAATTTCGCCGACCTCAAGGGAACCATCGAAGAGTTTCTGCGGGTGTTCTTCGAAAAAGAACTGGCGGTGCGTTTCCGTCCTTCGTACTTCCCGTTCACCGAGCCGTCCGCCGAAGTCGACATGGAATGTGTGATGTGCAGCGGCAAGGGCTGCCGTGTCTGCAAGCAGACCGGTTGGCTGGAAGTCATGGGCTGCGGCATGGTTCACCCGAATGTGCTGCGCATGTCCGGGATCGATCCGGAAGAGTTCCAGGGTTTTGCCTTCGGCATGGGCGCCGAACGTCTGGCCATGCTGCGTTACGGCGTGAATGACTTGCGCCTGTTCTTCGACAACGACTTGCGGTTCCTCGCGCAATTTCGCTAGGTCGCACGCCCGTAACGAATCTTTCAGGAGAGCAGGATGAAATTCAGTGAACAATGGCTGCGTGGCTGGGTAAGTCCGCAGGTAAGTCGCGACGAGCTGGTTGCTCGTCTGTCGATGGCCGGTCTTGAGGTCGATAGCGTAACACCGGCCGCCGGTGTTTTCAGTGGTGTGGTAGTGGGCGAGGTGCTGAGCACCGAGCAACACCCTGATGCCGACAAGCTGCGTGTTTGCCAGGTCAGCAATGGCGCGGAAACCTTCCAGGTCGTGTGCGGTGCGCCAAACGTGCGTCCGGGCCTGAAGATCCCTTTCGCCATGATCGGCGCGGAGCTGCCTGGCGACTTCAAGATCAAGAAGGCCAAGCTGCGCGGCGTCGAGTCGAACGGCATGCTGTGCTCCCAGGCAGAGCTGCAGGTGGGAGAGGGCAATGACGGTCTGATGGAGCTACCGGTGGATGCGCCGGTAGGCAAGGATTTCCGTGAGTACCTGGAGTTGGACGACGCCAGCATCGAGGTCGACCTGACCCCGAATCGTGGTGATTGCCTGTCGCTGGCGGGGCTCGCCCGTGAAGTAGGCGCGCTCTACGCAGCGCCTGTCGCCCGTCCGGTGGTGCTATCCGTGGCACCTGCGCACGACGAAGTGCGTCCGGTTGAAGTGCTGGCGCCTGCTGCCTGCCCGCGTTATCTGGGCCGAGTTGTCCGCAATGTCGACCTGTCCAAGCCGACCCCGCTGTGGATGGTCGAGCGTCTGCGTCGCGCTGATGTACGCAGCATCGATGCGGCCGTAGACATCACCAACTACGTGATGCTGGAGCTGGGGCAACCGCTGCATGCTTTCGACCTCGCCGAAATCAACGGTGGCATCCGTGTGCGGATGGCCGAAGAGGGCGAGAAGCTGGTCTTGCTCGACGGCCAGGAAGTGGCCCTGCGCAGCGATACCCTGGTTATCGCCGACCATACCCGTGCCCTGGCGATTGCCGGTGTCATGGGCGGCGAGCACAGCGGCGTAACGGCAACTACCCGTGACGTTTTCCTGGAAAGTGCCTTCTTCGACCAGATCGCTGTCGCTGGTAAAGCCCGTTCCTATGGCCTGCACACCGACGCCTCGCATCGCTACGAGCGTGGTGTGGACTGGCAATTGGCCCGTGAAGCCATGGAGCGCGCCACCGGCTTGCTGCTGGAGATTACTGGTGGCGAAGCTGGCCCGATCATCGAAGCAGTCAGCGAGCAGCACCTGCCGTCGATCGCTCCGGTCACTCTACGTGCCGAGCGCATCACCCAGATGCTGGGCATGGAAATCGAAGCGGCAGAAGTCGAGCGTCTGCTCGGCGCACTGGGTCTGAAGATTTCCGCCGATGGAGCAGGGCAGTGGCGCGTTGAAGTGCCAAGCCATCGCTTCGACATCAGCCTGGAAGTCGATCTGATCGAAGAACTGGCTCGCCTGTACGGTTACAACCGCCTACCGGTTCGCTACCCTCAGGCGCGCCTGGCTCCACAATCCAAGGCCGAAGCTCGTAGCGATCTGCCTGAGCTGCGTCGTTTGCTGGTGGTCCGCGGTTATCAGGAAGCTATTACTTACAGCTTCATCGATCCGAAACAGTTCGAGTTGTTTAATCCAGGTGTCGAGCCGTTGTTGCTGGCTAATCCGATTTCCAACGACATGGCTGCCATGCGTTCCTCGCTGTGGCCGGGGCTGGTCAAGGCGCTTCAGCACAACCTGAACCGCCAGCAGGACCGTGTCCGTCTGTTTGAGAGCGGCCTGCGTTTCGTCGGTCAACTGGAAGGCTTGAAGCAAGAGCCGATGCTGGCCGGTGTGGTATGCGGTACTCGTCTGCCGGAAGGCTGGGCACAAGGTCGCGATGTCGTGGACTTCTTCGACGTCAAGGCCGACGTGGAAGCGGTGCTGGGTTTTGCCGGTGCACTCGATGCGTTCACTTTCGTGCCTGGCAAGCACCCTGCGTTGCACCCGGGTCAAACCGCGCGCATCGAGCGTGAAGGTCGTCTGGTTGGTTATATTGGCGCTATCCACCCTGAATTGTCGAAAACCCTCGGTCTCGACCGTCCGGTCTTCGTTTTCGAGCTGGTTCTGGCCGAAGTAGCCTCGGGAAAAATGCCTGAATTCCGTGAGTTGTCGCGCTTTCCTGAAGTGCGTCGTGACTTGGCCTTGCTGGCTGATCGCGATGTCGCTGCCAGTGCGGTACTGGATGTAATCCGTGAGAATGCAGGCGAATGGCTGACAGACCTCAGGTTGTTTGACGTGTACCAAGGTAAAGGCATTGATCCTCATAGAAAAAGCCTTGCAGTTGGCTTGACCTGGCAGCATCCATCGCGCACTCTTAATGACGATGAGGTGAACTCCACGACGCAAAATATCCTCACCTCGCTCGAACAAAGGTTGAACGCCACGTTAAGGAAGTGACGTATGGGGGCTCTGACGAAAGCTGAAATGGCCGAACGTCTCTACGAAGAGCTGGGCCTGAATAAACGTGAGGCCAAGGAATTGGTTGAGCTGTTTTTTGAGGAAATCAGGCACGCTCTCGAAGATAACGAACAGGTCAAATTGTCCGGTTTCGGTAACTTCGATCTTCGGGATAAACGCCAGCGACCTGGCCGCAACCCGAAGACGGGTGAAGAAATCCCGATCACGGCACGCCGTGTGGTCACCTTTCGTCCAGGGCAGAAGTTGAAGGCCCGAGTTGAGGCTTATGCTGGAACCAAGTCATAACGACGAGCTCCCGGTCATTCCGGGCAAGCGCTACTTCACCATCGGTGAAGTCAGCGAGCTCTGTGCGGTCAAGCCGCATGTGCTGCGTTATTGGGAGCAGGAGTTTCCTCAACTCAACCCCGTCAAGCGCCGCGGAAATCGCCGGTATTATCAGCGTCAGGATGTGCTGATGATCCGGCAGATCCGCGCGTTGCTGTATGATCAGGGATTCACCATCGGCGGAGCACGCCTGCGCCTTTCCGGTGATGAAGCCAAAGACGACACCACCCAGTACAAGCAATTGATCCGTCAGATGATCTCCGAACTGGAGGACGTTCTGGTAGTACTCAAGAAATAATTTTCAGTCTTTAAAATACTTCCATATTTCAAAAGCTTGCGATATATTCTTGAACGCTTCGTTAAGAAGCAAACCCAGTAACACGCCTAGTCGGGGCGTAGCGCAGTCCGGTAGCGCACTAGCATGGGGTGCTAGGGGTCGAGTGTTCGAATCACTCCGTCCCGACCATATAATTCAATGACTTAGCCCAATCTTCACAGGTTGGGCTTTTTCATTTGTGGGGAGATTTTCGGGACTTCATCCTGTCCTCCTCTTCAAAATCGTCAGTACAGGCCCGCGTGAGTCCGTGGCTGATACCCTATTTGCAGCGTCGATCAGCTTCTCAAGCTCCGCGCCGGAGTAGTGGCTGGTGATGCTGCCGTTCTTGTGGCCGAGTAAGGCCTTGCGATCTTCCTCGGTTACGCCTGCCGCCCGAAGGCGACGACCAAACGTGTGTTTCAAATCATGCACCCTGATGGATGCGTACCCTGGGTGAGCGGGGCGAAGGTTTTCCTCCTGCCAGAGTTTCGCCGCTCTCGCCCGTGCTTTTTTCCAGGCCGAATCGTTCATGCGATGCATCGCGGTTCCGTTGTAGGGGAAAACCCACTCCCTACTGATGCCGCGCTGCTTGTCGATAACCGATTTGGCCACGGCATTGAGCACCACCAGGCGCTCGTCGCCATTCTTCACGCCGGATCGCTCGTTACGGCCGCCGAAGTCGGAAGGGATCAGAAAAACGCTGGTCCCCAGTTCCGGTACCTGGATTTCCCAATCCCATCTCAACTTGCAGACTTCCTGCTCCCGGCAACCCGTGTTCACCTTGAACAGGGCCATCTTCTGCAGGTGCGTCGGCAGCTCTCCAAAGAGGATCGACTGCTCGTCCCAAGTCATTGGGTAGGGCAGCCGCACCTTCTTCTTCAAATCGAGCTTTGTCAGCATCGGCACCGAGTCGAGCCAGGGCCTGCGCTCTTCATCCCGCCACTTTCTTGCGCAAAGCGACAGAATCCGGATCACCCGCTCAATGGAAATGTTCACTGTGCGAGGTGCAACTGGCTTCAGCTGCTTACCGCACGGTAGAACCATCCCGTTCAATCGATCAGCCACAAACTCCTCAAGTGCCTGGTCGTCGATGTGAGTCAACGGCAGATCCTTCAGATAGGGATGAAGGTGCGTGAGGTGGTGTGCCGAAAGCTTGATTGAGGGTTGGTCCTTGTACTCAAGCAGGAATCGCGTCGCTGCTTCCTCCCAGGTGCGTGTACGGCGAATACCGTAAACGCGCTCCTGGCGTAACTTTTCAAGCCTGTGAATCAGGTACTGCTCTGCTTCTTGCCGGTCACCAGTTCCAGTGCTTTCTCGAAGTCGCTCGCCCCGGAAGACCTTGTCGATTTGCCAGATGCCACCTTTCTGGTAGAGACCGGAGATCGTTTTTCGCGCCATTGTGTTGCTCCTTGGCGCTCGCTGCGAGGCCGATTGTTGTCCTGATTGGCTGCTTTTTCAATCGACTTGCTCTCGATGTAGGCGTCTGCCCATTCGTCGAGCTCGATCCGGTCGAAGCCAACGCCCTGTTTCCCGATCGGGAATTCGCGCACGTTCGGCCTGACCGTTTTGTTGAATTCGTCCTTGCACATGCCGAGGTAGCCAGGCGCATCACCGAAGCGAATGAAGCGCGGCTGAATACTGGTGACCTTGGCTGCTGTGGCATTTGCCATGGGGTGTCCTCGCCCGCGGTCAGCAGGCTTCAGGTTTATTCAGAATTGTGTTCGGGACAGTTGTCGCGACAGTTTGTAGAGTTGCGCCGCTCGACCGGCCCAGCGCACTTGTAAAGGGGCGAATGTGCTGGCCGGGACGAGCGCCAATTCAGATTTCGGGCGCGGGAATTTTGGAAAGCTCTGATAGTTACCGGCGTTGCGCGCGGCTATCGTTGAGTCGTTCGCCCAGTCCGTTGTCCTGACTATCCGTCGACTTTCCGGTGGGCTGTGGCGGACTCCTCCTGAGCTGCTGATGGGCATGTCCATCCGATAAGGGAATGCCTCTCCCTCCCACTTGCCCGGTTTGCCACGTATCGCACCATGGCGGTCATAGCGGTGAGGTTTCTTGCTGCTGAATAGCGCCTCACAAGCTTCGAGCAAGGCTGTCTCTCCCTGAATCGCCATCAACTCCCTACCAGCAATCGAACCCACTTGAATCCAGCCCGACTTTTCGCGGCCGTAGTTCTCCGTCTTGAACAGGCGGTAGCGATTCCGGTGCCCGGTATTGGGGGATGAGGTTTCAGAGTTCAGGTAGAAGGCCACTCCCTTACTTCGGACCCGAAGGAGTGTTCTAGCCATTCTGGGGCTCTCCCTGTTCCGCAGTAGCTTTCAGCTTGAAGCTGATACCGCATGCTGCTGCCAGGGAGGTGAGTTCACCGACGGTTGTCGAGCCTTCTTGTAGCGCCTGGCCGAAGCGAATCAGGCGAGCGCCAAGGTTGGCGAACTCATTCCCTTGAGAAGGGGTCGTGGATGTAGGCATGCTTTTCTCCAGGCAAGCCGAGGGCCTGCCGCGTTGTTGGCTTTCGCAAAAATGGATGGGGTGGTTCAGCGCCTTGGTTGGCGTTTAGCTAAATTAGCATAATGTAATTTTTATGCAATGCATTTTGCTAAATTTTAATTTGCTAATTTTTGAGCTCGGCAGGGCAGGGACGTTGCTAATCGTAGTGGCGAAGTAATGGTGCTAAATTTCGTATCGAAGAATTCGTGTTGGGGCCTGCTTCAAGGCTGTCAGGCTTGATGGCGACCTATGTTCTGAATGCGTTGTTCGCGCTGATCATCCAGCGCCGCGGAAGTGTTATTGAATGGCAAAGAAACAGCCGGCAGATACCAAAGCAGCGACTGCTGCTGATATCGAGCGATCAATCCAGGCCCTCAACAAAATGGCTGAGCGGCTCTGGGGCGATGGGCGAGAGACTGAGGCGCAAGCCCTGCTTAACGCCCTGGACGCACTAAACCGGGCGCTAGATCGGATAAGGATTGGAGAGAGCCGCAGGGTTCTTCATTGAAACGTACACGCCCCAGCTGAAGGCTGGGTGCATAAATAGTGAGGCTGATGGTTGATGGGGCTGCTCGATTTTTATCCGACCTTCTCGGCGGTCTTGCTAATCTCCAGCCTTACGAAAAGCCTCGCAGGGTCTTCACGCGAGGCTTTGTTGCATTCTGCGTGATGGTGGCTGTTATTGAGCTGATAGTGCTGAACCAGCTCTATGCCGTGCGCGGATAAGATGAAGGGTAGCCGTGTCTCTAAAGCAATACTACGATAGGATCGCTCGCTAAAAAGCGAGCTTGAAGGCCGCCTATATTTCTTTCTATTTCAAGGAGTTAGATTAAATGAAGGGTTTATTGAAGGCCACCCCAAGACAGTTCGCGCTCGACCTAGGAGTGGAGATCCAGCGCGACGTCAATGGCGTCGAGATGGGGGTTCTAGAAAATGGCATTCCATTTCTAACTCAACGTGGTTTAGCGCTTGTAGCAGGCGCCCCCCGTAGCGCGATACAGGACATAACGCAGGAGTGGGAGGAGCACTACGATGATGTCGTCCTCTCGAAAGACCGGATTTCCTTCATTAAGCAATACCTTAATGAGAAAGGATACAACGAGCGGAAACTGTATATTGAGACCGTAAGAGACGGGAGTCCTCACTATGCGTATCCCGATATAGTCTGCATGGCAGTATTGGAGTATTACGCTTTTGAGTCCAGATCCCCAAGTAAGTCAGCGTCTGACAATTATCGTAGATTTGCTACATATGGTTTGCAGCGCTTTATTTATGATTCGCTCGGTTATACTCCAGGAGACAAGTGGAAATACCATAATGACAGGGTTTCCATTTTAAATAATACGGCCCCTATCGGGCACTTCACTATTTTTTCAGAAATCAATGGCTTAGCTGTGGACCTAATTAACGCAGACTTGCCAGTGAACGATAAGACGATCCCGGATATCAGTGTAGGTATTACTTGGGGGAAATACTGGAGAGAAAATAGCCTGGCTGAGCTTTACGGCGAAAGGACAGAGTACGAGCATAATTACCCAAATTATTACCCCCAATCAATGAGCAACCCACAGCGCCCTTTCGCATATCCTGATGCGGCGCTTCCTACCTTCAGAAACTGGTTCAGAGAGGAGTATCTGCCGACAAAATTTCCAAAGTATATTCTTTCCAAGGCTAAGGTCTTGAGAGGTGGAACAGAAGAAGCTAAAGCCATCGCCGGCATGTACAGGCCGGAATTGCTGCCAGGTAAGAAATAACTCCCAAAGCCCGGCCCAGCGCCGGGCTTTTTCCATTTTTGCCTCTCACCAGAAGGCCAGTTCGATACTCTCTCTTCCCTACCTTCCAATGCAGTACATCATTCTGTGCAGAGGGCGAAAAATGAACAGAAAGATCACGACGCTCACTCTCGTGGGCCTCCTATCGATTTACACGCTCTTCTTGCCTTCCAGAGCCTAGGTATAGAGGTACGCCAAGCATCAGAATTCACCTTCACGCGCTTGGTGAAGGCTCCTATCTGTTCCTTAAGGCTTGACAATGCCAAACACCGATCTAGCGTTCACCTAAAGCACAGAAGCTTAAAGCTATCGAGCATGGAGGAGTGATCATGACAGCATTAAGAGTACTTATAAGCTCAACAATTATTGCTGGATGGTATTTGTTTCAAGGAACGGCGAATTCGGCAATGTTACCTACTGAGGAGGAGATTTTAGGAATACAACGTCTATGTGGCGCAGGAAATATTGAATCTGCATCAGCGAAGGTAAAAGTCGACGCCGCAATTAAAAGCTGGAAGGAGGCTGCAGTTACTGCTGAAACTGAAGTCGCAAAGAAAGACCTCACTGGGGCTCTAGGGCAAGTGAAAAGTGATGAGTATATTGGCCCAGTTTTTCAAATCTATGTGGACTGTGTAAGCAAAACCATACAACAGTTTATGGATAACGCTAGATTCGAGCCAATTAAGGTCAGTGTCACAGGTAGTAGCGCGCCACTAATTAGGAGTAATTACACTACTGATGAGCAAATGCAAAATGAGGGTTGCGACCAAGCAACTCAGGATGCACGGCCAAAGCTAACAAGGATGTGCGGAGATAAACTAATTTCAATTACAAGTGAGACATGTCCCAAGGCCACCGGCAGCCCTAGAACCTACACTTCGACAATAACAGCGACTTGCAAGTCCGGAATCTAACTCTTATAAGGACGCAATCATGTTTCATAAGAGCTTAATCCTGATACTTATACTTTCCTTTTCCAGTATTAGCTATGCAAGTTGCAATGTTAAGGAAATGATTACAATGAAAAAAGAAGGCTCTGGCCGCTCTATCATAAAGGAGAACTGTGATGAAGAGGTGGACGACGCTCCACGCTGCAATTTTTCTCGGGTTTTGAGTCTCGTTTTTCAAAATAAAAGTTCCTATACAATAGATAGCGAATGCGGCGCCTGTGAAAGACCTCAATGCGACACTCAAGCTGGGAGTTGTCCAATGAGGGTTCTTCCAAATGGGATGAGAGAGGGTGATGATTGTTTTTGTGCTTTGCCAATGGGCTCTATTGCAGGTACTCTTTCCTGCAACAATTAAAAAACATTAGGCCCTAGCATTAGAGTTATTTAACAGGCAGCACCTCAAGGGCGCCTTTATGTCGATAAGCAGTATAGTTACCAGTAGATGGAGCTTCTGCTGCTTAAGCAGCATTACGAGATTGCGTCCAGACAATCTAGTAGTTCACAACAGCTACGTTCATTGATCGATGAAGGCAGGTACCCGGTCCTGATAGATGAGAGTGGATATCGGCAGTAACTAATTGCCCACATTTAATGCCTTTCTCTTCCCCCTAGACGAAAGTCGCTCCACCGCCACTGAGCGGGCTTTTTGCTTTAGGTTGAGGGGAGAGCGGCAACCAGCTCCTCAAGGGAGATAATGTCTGTCTCCAGGTAGGAAGATCCAGCGTATGTCATAGCCAGTTGTTCGCCTCCGACGTCTATGATGTCCACAAGCCCAAGCAGGGAAAACAAATCGCATCCTTCGGCGCTCCCTACCTCAGGGGCTTCGAATTCATCCTCATCAACATACTGAGCGGCGAGGTCCTGAGCCTCCTCACGGGTCGCGAGAAGTTCTATTGCTGTAGGGGCCCAGTACTGGGAACGATCACAATAGATAATGGTATCTGGGCACCCAGAGCTCATGAGGCAGTAGGCGTGCTTCCCCTCAAGTGCTTGGTGATCCGAATGCTTTGGGCCGCGGCGAATAATCCAGGCTCCATTTGGTCCTCTGGCGCTGATATGGGGGATCAGGATCAACTGGCGGACCCACGGCGAGTAGTCGAAGAAGTCGATGGGGAGGGCTGGGCGCCCTAGATGCACTTCAGAGCTACCACACCTAAACTTCGATCGATGACTGTCTGCAGAAGACCATGCCCCGGATGGCTCCTGTTCTCTCATCAGTTTGATAATCGCCGGGATCAGCTCCTGAGACTTGCGCCCCATCATCGAGGCGCATCGCATTAAGTACCGCTCATCTTCTGCAACTTCTTCGGATGGAATCGGGGTGAGCATCTGCTTCCCGATCTCTACAAACTTCCACTCCCAGAGTCCGTCACGTTGCATATCAACCGCGATGTGATACTCGTTATGGTAGGTGCGCAGTTGTTCATCTCGCAGCGGGATAGCGTCTGTTTCGCGAGCAGCTCTGCCGGCGTGGATGTCTGGCTTGATTGCATCGATCGCGGCTTTCCAATCAGATCCTGGGCCTGACCAGATCAGGATTGCTTCAGGGAAGGCCACGCCTGATGCGTTCTCGCTCGGATTGCCAGGGTAGTAGCGCACGAGAGACGGAGAGCCAAAGAAGGCCTTGGCCCAGCTCCTAGTTGAGGGTACGACACCTTTATTTTGCAGCCCTATAACTAGATCCAGGTCACCACACGTCATTGCGCCACGGGCGTAGGACCCCACAACCCAGATCGATGTGATTTCGAGCTCACAAGTGAACTCACGGTAAATGTGCTTGTGTGTGATGCTACGGATGGAGTGCTCATCAAGCCTCTGGCAGATCCGGATCAGCTTTTTAGTGAACGACTCACGGGGATGACGCTTTTCGAGTGCGGCCATGCTCTCATCTCTGCAGGCGGGGCGAGGAGAACGACCGTATCATTCGGAGTGTTTGTAACACCATTAGCAACGGGTACAGCAGGTTCCTTCTTTTAGGGGCAAGCAGGGAGCACCACTCATGACTCGAATCTACGGCTATGTCATCACCCACGACACTGGCTTTGCCCCGAATCCCTATGGAGGCGTTCTAACTCTGGCCACCTGTAAGCCTGTAATTCGGCGCACAGCAAAAATGGGGGACTGGTTAGTTGGTACGGGATCGGCTTCTCGTGGCCTGAGAGGCAAGCTCGTATACGCCGCCAAGATCGATAAGGTGCTGACGCTCGAGGAGTACGGTAGGGATCCACAGTACGTCCTCAAGCGGCCTTCAGTGAGTGGAGATGATGCAAGTCGTCAAGGAGACAATCTGTATTTCAAGGACGAGGAGGGTGATTGGTTCCAGCGGGAAAGCGATCATCATGACTGCTCACATATGGATCGTGATTTGAGTGGTAAGAACGTCCTGATAGCGAAGTCGTTCTGGTACTTCGGTAGTAAAGCCCGTGATCTGCCTGAGAGTCTGCAACTGATCATAAAGGCTGGGCCTGGTCACAAGTGCACTGACTCTCCTGAAGTCATGGAGCGCTTGGAGAAGTGGCTGTCGCAGTTTGAGTTGGGTGTCGTTGGCGAGGCCGAAGTCTCCGGCTTAGGATCGTGTGGCTCTTGCTGAGGCTCGCTCTGATCGGTGCTGCAGACGAAGAGACTCGAACTCTTACACCTTGCGGCGCTGGAACCTAAATCCAGTGTTTCTAGAAAGCCTTCACCCCCCTTTAATCGATCGGGGTCACCCCGCCATAGCCCCAGTCAGTGTTTTCCCTGGTGCGCAGTGTTTGCGTCATAGGGGATCTGGGGAAAGGCCTTTCGGAAACTGGTCGTAACCATCTAGTCGAATCGGTCGGAAGAGCATCCTCATGAGTGCCATTGATGCCTCCTCGGCATGAGGAAAACCTCGCTCAAGTTGCCCCCACATTTGTCTTGCCAGTAGCCTTAGCTCTAGCCGTGCGCCGACCCGTGAAGTATGAAGCCAAACCATCACTGCCGCGGCCTCCTGAAGGCGTCCTTCGGTTTGGAGGGTTCTGATCATCCTATTGAGAGCTGAAGGGGTTTCCGGCTGAACTGTGTAAGCCCCAATTGGATCACTCAGAAGGAAGCCTGCGTCCTCCAATCGATTCCGAGTGTCTGCCGCAAGCGCCACGACTAGGCCAATCTCATCAGCGTCCATCTGGCTAAGCTGGGCAATGAAGGACGAAATTTCGCTTTCTTGAATACGGAGGTATCGGGCGAGCTTCCATTTTGTGAACAGCCCCATTTTTCCTTCCCTGATGATCATTGCTCGGTGTTGGTTGACGATAACCCACCTCATGGGCTCATGCCATTACGGCATCCTGGCTGTGTCCTTGGGCTGTGCTGCGCTGGCTGTTACCTTTTGCTAACTGGCGATAGACTGAGTGCTATTGCTGGTTGGATAGACAGTGTGTGAGCGTTCAAACCTTGTTTGGCCTAGCCAGACTGAACAGAGAGCGGGCCCCCACCGTTTGATCCATCAACCTATTTCGATACTGAGCGCTTGGGAGGGCGTAGAAATGGAACGTATTTATCGTCTTCTGGATTGGCTCGACATGGCGCAGGCTGTGGATTGGCTCAGCACTCTCACTGGATCCCCAATAGGTGAGAAAGAGTTATCGAGGCTGGTCTTCTCAAAGCAGTGTGACGTTTACATTCAGGCGCTCGGTTTAGCTGGCCATTACATCAATGACGAAGGTCACGAAGTAGAGGTAATCGGGCGCGGCTTCCAGCTAGTTCTCGGCACCGAAACCATTAGAAAGGCTGACAAAAAAAATGGGAAACCTGAAAAACGCAGTCTCAGCCTTGAAGGCGTCAGATATGAGCCAAACCCGTTAGATCGTGAAATAGCCATTAGAGCTGATTACGAATATTGGGAGGCGATTACTGAGGATGAGGAAGGGTTTCCGTTGTATTTCAAACCTACTGACATTCAGGCCTTAGCTGCAAAGATTACAGATGCTCCCGAGCAACCTGATTCAGCTCGGCTAGAAGATCTGAGGCAGCAACTCAAGCAGGAAAAAAGCGCTCGAGAGGCTGTCGAAGCCGAGCTTCTAAAGCGACGTGCTGAGGACGGCAAAAGAACTCTAGTCGACATTAGAAACATGCTTGTGCATGACGATGAAGAATTTAGGAGCATGCAAGAGCGTGCAGAACAGGCTGAGCGAATGGTTGCAGCTTTGGATCGGCAACTGACAGAGTTGAGCGAGAGCAAGCGCGCTAATGATAAAGCCTTTAAAGCTTTGACACAGGAGGTGCGGAAGCTTCATGGTCGCGAACAACCCGAAAACCAGCACGGGAAATCATCTACTGGTTTGACCTTTCCCTACGCCACTAAACAGCTAGAAGCCATGCGTGATGCAGCACTCGCTCACTGGGTGGCTCACGATAGATCCAAGCCGGCCCCCTATGGTATTCAAAAGACGGTAGCAACATTCCTGGCTGCTCGCACTGGAGAGAATGCTCGGAAGCTCGCCGAGTTGGCCGCGGCCATCAAGCCTGACGATCTTCCTAAAAGCTAACCAACAACCTGACATAGTGTCATGTCAGTATGTCAGGGCTGTCTGACATCAGACCTTGAGCCTCAATCTGTTTCCAGTCCCAATCAATGGCAGGAAACAGATATGTCCGAATTGAAAGATCAAGTTCTATTAGAGCCAGCCAACATCATCATTCGCATGCCTGAGGTCGAGAAGATTACAGGCCTAGCGCGTTCAACGATCTACAAGCGCTTGAAAGCCGATCCAACATTTCCACGGCCTGTTCCTCTAAGTAACGCCAATACTCGTGGCTCGCCTGTCGGATTCGTTTTGGCTGAGGTCCAAGAGTGGGTGGGGCAGCGTATGACAATGAGGGGAGTGCCTAGGACACACAGGAATTTTGAGAATAGCTGAGAGGAATGGGGTTATTCCTTTGGATAACGCTTCCGAGGCTTGGGGCCCTTTGGGGCAGCAGTAAAACCAACCATTTGATCAAGCTCTCCAAGTGCTTGGAATGCTCGCCTCAGTGCTTCGCCGATTTTCTCATTGGCTTGGCTCCCATCCTTCATTCGATGAGTCTCATGAAGACCCATGAGCAGAGCGTCTTTGTTGATGCTGGTCGTCATCCGCATTGGAGGAGGGTTGTTGTCGTCATTAATTTCATCGTCTTGTCTGATGCTCACCTCAACAGAAAGCCCTTTTTGCCGACCTATTTCTATCAAGGTGTCAACGAGTTCACCCATACCCATTGGTTTGGCGCGGTGTGATGCGAAGCTTTCTTCAAGGCGGGAAATAATCTCAGCATGCAAAGAGCGAGAGCCTTGTCTGGCGCTTTCGTCCAGTCGCTGACGGAGCTCGCTCGGCATGCGTATGGGATAGGGAGATATCGCGTGTCGATCGTTCATGACTGACCTGAATTTTGTATTAAGGGCAGTATGCGAAATGAATCAAAAAGACTCAATGAGTTAACTTGACTCTTTTTTGTTGTGAGTTAATATGAGTCCACAAACGACAAGGAGCAAAATATGAAAGATGTGCACAAGGTGGCCCCGTTCAGCTTGAGAATTGATGAACAGCTTAAGACAAAGGCAAGAGAGGCCGCGGTAGCTCATCGTCGAAGCCTGAACGCAGAGCTTGGACTGTTGATTGAGGAGGGTTTCAAGTGGCGGGAAATTCAAAGCAAGCAGGCAATAGCCTGAAACGAAGAAGTCCCGACGAGGTGAGAGTCGTCAGGACTTCAGGAAACGAGATCAACTTCGAGGAAGAAATCGTCATGGGTAAGCATACCGAAGTAACCGAAAAACTCAATGCTGGCGCTAGCAAGGTGCCGGTCACCGTTGAGAGTTCATTCACCCGTTGCAATAGCGAGCGTCAGGAACTGTTCGCTGTTTGCTCAGGCATTTCTGTAATAGATGCGCTTGGCGAGGCGTCTTGCATCCTCAGCGAGCTCAAAGGGCAGCTCGAGTTCATGGCAATGGGGAGAGACTCCATACCGCCAATCAACGCTTGGTCGTTTTACCGAGCAGTAGATTCGGCGAAGGCCGTAATCGACTCGGTCCAAGAAGGCTTGGAGAAAGGTCAATGAATATCTCCTCCAGCCAACATAGTCAGCCACTCGGTATCGCGACACATTTTCAGCCTCAACAAGGTGTGTCGCATAGCTCCATGTCCTCTCGCGAGATCGCCGATCTAGTGGATTCTCGCCATGACAAGGTCAAACAATCCATCGATCGCCTGGTAGAGCGCGGTGTAATCGTCCAACCCCCAATGGGGGATGAACAATTCCGTGACTCGATTGGCCGGCCGCGGACTGAATCCGTCTACCACGTTTGCAAGCGCGACAGCTTCATTGTCGTCGCGCAGCTCTGCCCTGAGTTCACAGCGCGCCTGGTCGACCGCTGGCAAGAGTTGGAAGAGCAGGTAGCCAAGCCGGCTTTCGACTACGCCGCGGCACTCAGTGATCCTCGAACTCTCCTGGCGCTGCTCACCGAAAACGTGACGAAGGTTGTCGCGTTGGAGGCTGACAACACTGAGCTGACCAAAGAGAACCATCTTCTGGAAGTGAAGGTGGAGCAGGACGCGCCGAAGGTGGCCTTCCACGACATGGTTGTGGTGTCACACAAGACGTACAACGCTGCCCAGGCTGCGAAGATCATCGGTACTGGCCGTACCAGGTTGTTGCAGTTCATGCGGCAGAAAGGTTGGGTGACCAGGGCCAATGAGCCGTACCAGGCGAAGATCGAGGCCGGGTTGCTCGATGTGAAGCTGGGTACCTTCGATCATCCGACTCAGGGCACGATCCCAACGTGCTCGACGCTGATCACCGGCAAGGGGCTGACCAAGCTGCAGGCCATGTGGCAGAGCAGGGAAGCGGACTTGCTTGAGTAGTAGAGAAGAGAGCCCGGCCTAGCGCCGGGCTCTTTGCTTTGTCCCAAAGCTGTGTGGTTTAGGGCGGGGCTAAATGTTAGTTTTTGGAAAACGGATTTCGAGTTCCCAATGACCCCTGAAGAAATAGAGTTAGAAGAAGCGGCTTTTCAGTTCGCCATTGCACACCGTCGTCCTCTCGCAAAGAAAATTGTCGATACCGATGTTTTTATCCCTGAGCGTGCTCCGCTCACTGTTTTTATGGCGGGCTCACCTGGTGCAGGGAAAACAGAGGTTTCCAAGGCAATGGTGGAGGCTCTGGAGAAGGGGCGTCAGGAGGTTGGGGGACGTCGAGTATTGCGAATTGACCCTGACGACTTCCGAGAGCTTATTCCAGGGTACTCAGGCGGAAACTCTTATCTTTTCCAGCGTGCTGTGACAAAAATCCTCGAAAAAGTCTTGGACAGAGCTTTTGAAAAGCGTGTTTCGTTCATCCTTGATGGGACGATGTCGAACCTTGGTGTAGCAAAGCGGAATATCGATAGGGTTCTGAATGGGAACCGAGTGGCCCAAGTAATGTATGTCTATCAGCGCCCAGAGCTCGCCTGGGAGTTTGTGAAGGCGCGAGAAATAACTGAGGGAAGAAATATTCCCATGGAAAAATTTGCTCAACAGTACCTGGCGGTGCGGAGGAATATTGTTGAGCTGAGGCGGTCCTATGGGCAGGATTTGCACATAGATTTGCTTGTAAAAAACACTGATTGCGCCGAGGAGTTCTATGAGGAAGGGGTAACTGTGGAGCAGATTGACGCCCTAATTCCTGAGACCTATGATTACCAGCAGCTCATTGAGCTACTGACTGAGGCTGATCGTCATGCGTAAAACTGACACCGAAGACTCTAGCCTGTTGGCTGATTTCTTCAGTAATGCCTCCTATGAAACCAAGCGTGAGGTTTTCAGGGAGGTGCTTCATAAGGCAAGCGCCTCTCAGCGTGAGGTGGTTGCACACGCGGCAAAAATCAAATGCTCACTGTCCACTGGTGACTCTGGTAGTAACAAAAAACCAGGCGCCTAGTTTTTTGAGTACCCAGTAGAAGCCCAGCCTGCCCGCTGGGCTTTTTCGTTTCTTCTCACCCCATAGTGGAGAACTGGAGAGAGCGAGGTGGGAAATGAAAAAGCGCGATCTGTTCGCTGAGCTGATGCAAGGTGTGGAGGAGATGGGCGAGCACCGGAAGGGGAAGATCATTCTTCGTCAGTACGGGATGGAGGGCACAGTCAGTGTTCGCCAGGAAAATTCGCACCAGTCCGGACACACTGAAGAATTGGGAGCAGTCAAAGCCGAATGCCCAGGCAGCATTGCTGATTAAGCTGGTCCAGCGTTTCCCTGATATGGTCGAGCGTTTTAACACTGTTTGAAGCGTTGATTATCCATAAGCCCGGCCTAGTGCCGGGCTTTTTGCATCTGGCTTAAGGTTTTTCGGCGTTGGCCTTCTCAAGCAGGCCTGCGATGCCCTCCAGCAGCACTAAGTCAGACTCCTTGAGCTTGCCCTTTGCCGCGGCTCTGGCCAGTTTTTCGATCACGGCGATCGCTCTGGGCGAGGCGGTTTGCTGCAGGGCTTTGTAGGCAGGGGATGGCTGATCTCGAACTTCATGGCGGGTGAACTCTCCCTCGATGAGGTTTGAGCCGTAGCCACTCGGGTTGACCAGGACACCTGGCGCCAAGCCGATCTTCTGCTCGAGATTGAGCGCAGCTTTCTCGCCCAGGCCGCGATGCCCGTTGAGGATCTGGGACAGATAGGAAGCGTCCAGATCGTGCTGGTCGGCGAAGTCTTTCTGGCTGAGTGGGCCGATGACACGCCGCAGCGCTTCGACCCGAAGGGTTTTCATATCCATAGACGAATAGTGTCCCTGCGTTAGCAAACAGTAAATTATAAATTGCTATTGTTTATTGAATTAGCAAAGAGTAATCTTAGGGCTCTTAGGAGAATGACCATGACGCTAATCGAATTCATGCGCTCCCTGGACGCCGTTTCGCTGGATGCCCTGGCTAAGCGTTGCGATACCAGCGTGGGCCAACTCAAGCAGGTTGCTTACAACGTACGCCGAGCTAATCCAGCTCTTGCGATCAAGCTTGAACGCGAGTCGGGGAGGGCGGTGACCTGTGAGGAGCTTAGACCTGATGTTGACTGGGCGTATCTGCGGAACTCATTGGCTGAGGCCAAGCAGTCAGCTGCCTGAAACGGTTGGAAACGGCTCTGAAACTCAATCTTTAAACTTGATTAAAAGTCTTCCCGCGGTGGTGAGCCCATTGTGCTCACCAAGCGAAAGCACTGCCACGACAACCACAAAGAGGTTTCCCGAATGGAACAAGTACACCGCGCGATTCATGAGGCAGTGCTGGAAGCGGGGCCTAAGCAGTTGGCTCACCTGATGGGCATGAGCCATACCGCGCTGCTCAATCGCAGCAATCCAAACGACGATTCGCACCGGCTGAACCTGGAGCAGTTTCTACAGATTCTGGTGCACAGCAAGAACCCTGAGCCACTGCAGCTTCTGGCCGGTGCCCTGGGCTATGTGCTGGTGCCTCAGGTGAGGCCGGAAGGGGTCAGCCTGGTTCAGGCATTGGTGCACCTGGCAGCTGAGTCAGGCGATGTCTCTCGCGCAGTTCACGACGCTATGGCTGATGGCCGTGTCACTCAGATCGAGAAGGCGGGAATCCAGAAAGAAATCGGCCATGTTCGGCAGTGTTTGCTGGTGCTCGAGGAGTCGGTGAAGGCGGCCTAAGCAAGGGCCGAGGAAATTCTTAAACGGCGCTGATACTCAACTGATTCAACGCATCAGTGACCATGAGATTGCCCATCAGAAACAGCTCGGCAGAGCAGGACTTGCATTATTTCAAAAGGGTGGATGATGAGATTCGCCCGGTCCAAAAAGCAACAAACCCGGCGGGAACCGGGTTCATCAATCGTCCTGTGCAACCAGGACAACACATCTCGAAGAGGCACCTAATAATGGCACACGCAATCCGTAGTGAACAAGTTCGCTCATTAATGGCAGTGAGTTTTCCGCCAACTCGTACGCGTGACGACCTGAGTTTCACGTCGCGCGATGAGCAGGGCCGCATGATCAACTGGCCGCGCAACAACCCTGGGGTAACAGCTGATTGGGGGAAAGGGGTTGGTTTCTTTGAGTCAGAGATAGGTGCGTTGGCGGCATTTGACGAGACGGAAGCCTTTTACGCAATTGAGTTCGCGATCACGGGTATGGCGGGGCGATGCACCTGTCTGGAAATTGGTTTCGCAGAGTCGGTGGCAAGAGCGGCTGTGCTTGGTCTTCGGGCTATGCGCTCTGGAGAAGCCCGATTTGAACCATCGGAGCAGGAGGACAACCAATGAGCCGGCAAAACCTACCCCTGAAACGCATCGCTGATGAGGCCGAGTCGATGCGCTCCACAGGCTACTTCGTCGACGCTCTTGGCCGTCTCTTTCTCGACCTGGCAGCAGAGGCTCCTTGCTCTGTCGAAAAGATCCTCAATGGTTACACCGTAGGTGGGATTGCTGAAGGGCTTCGGATCGTTGGTAGTGAGTTGATGTATCGGGCAGAAGAACTGCAGGGCCTGCTGGAGAAGCAGGCGAACAAGGAGTCTGTATGAGCACGATCACCAGCTACCCCTACCAGCTCAAAGTCACAGATGGCGTCGTACTGATCTGTGATCCCGATAAAGGTGAGCCTGTTATCCGGCTCACCCCCGAGCTCCATGAGGTGTTCATGGCTCACGTAAGCATTCTCGTCAAAGAGGCTCGTGAGCAGGCTGCTGAAGGGGGGAGGGGGAGAGCATGAGTTTTCAAGCAATGGCCTGGGCCGTAGAGCAAAAGCTGCCAACTCGGGAGAAATTTGTTCTGCTGATGCTGGCGAACCGTACGAACCACGACACAGGTCGTTGCGACCCCTCGCACAAGCGCTTGGCGGAAGACTGCGGTATGAGCCAGTCGACCGTTAAACGTGCCATTCAACAGCTCGAGGAGGATGGCTATCTCGTTGTCGAAAACCGGTCTGTTGAGGGGGTGAAAATCCCAAACCAATACCTGCTTTTACTCGACAGGGGGGTAGGGTCACACAGACCCTACCCCGTTCACAGTGAACCTAGGGTGGGTTCACACAGACCTGAGGGGTCAGGTCACACAGACCTGAGGGTAGGGTCACACAGACCTATAAAACAGGAATTAAACCTGGAAGGTAAACCTGAAGAGATTGGCGCAAGCGCCAAAACGAAAGATTTGGTCGGTGTGAAGGAAATGATTTCCACAGTGCCAGGCCTGAGCGAGCAGGTTGCCAAGGACTTCTTGAAAATCCGAAAGGCGAAGCGTGCGCCGCTGACTCAAACGGCATGGAGTCGAATCCTGGCCGTGTTGGCCGAGGCGGAGACCAAAGGGTGCAAACCGGAGTCCGCACTCGGTGAGGCGGTTGAGCGTTGTTGGCAAACTGTGAAAATCGAATGGCTCGTCAATGCAGGATTACTCAGCAGTGCTCAGGTCGTTCCGTTCCGTGCCAAGGGAGGGCCGCTGCAGCCTGGATTTTTCTACCACCCTGACGACAACGGCCTTGCCCCAGAAAAGCGTCGAGTATTGAGCTCTGAAACTCACGATCCGTGCACCGGCTACACGCTTGAATACATGCGTAAGCGAGGGCTTCTATGACGCCCTCCGAAGTGGCCCGCCGGCTGGCTGATCGTGTCGCTGATGTATGCCACCACCTGTTTCCATCCGGTAAGCGCGAAGGCTCCGAGTGGCGTGTGGGCAGCACCAATGGCGAAAAGGGTAAGAGTCTTGGTGTCTGTCTCAAGGGCGATAAGGCTGGTATCTGGTGCGACTTCTCCACTGGTGAGACGGGCGATCTGCTTGACCTGTGGTGCTCCGTTCGCAGTTGCGACCTGCGCGTAGCACTGACTGAAGCTAGGTCCTATCTGGGTCTAGCAGAACCGTCGCTGGCCGCTCCGGCGAAGAAGGTTTATGCACGTCCTGAGCGTCCAAAATGTGTGACACCAAAGCAAGACTCTCCGGTTATGGAGTACCTGAAGGGACGCAGCCTGACTGAGGACACGATTGCGGCTTTCAAGATCGGCGAGAGGGGGCGAGACATCGTGTTCCCGTTTCTGCGTGATGGTGGGCTGGTTCACTGGAAGACGTTGGGCATCGATCGCGAAGGTGGGAAGAAAAAAATATTCGCTGCCAAGGATTCAGAGCCATGTCTGTTTGGCTGGCAAACAATTCCGGCCGACACCCGCGAGGTGACCATCACTGAGGGAGAAATCGACGCCATGACGGCATGGCAGTACGGACGGCCTGCACTCTCAGTTCCCATGGGTGGTGGCACAGGGGCCAAGCAGGGGTGGATCGAACACGAGTACGGAAACCTGCAGCGCTTCGATACGATTTATCTGTGCCTCGACAATGACGAAGCAGGAAAGCAGGCAACTGAGGAGATCGTAAAACGCCTTGGGCGTGAACGTTGCCGCATCGTCGACTTAGGTTGTAAGGATTTTAATGTCGCGTTGGATAGCCTGTTTTACAGCCGTGAAGACATTGACGATTGCTACGCAAAAGCGAAGAGCCTCGACCCCGAAAAGCTGCTGGGCGTTCTCGAGTTTCGTGATGATGTTTGCGCTGAATTTTTCGAGCGAAACCCGACTGTTTCCGGAATGACTGTCCCGTGGAAAAAGTCCCTGGACGTCATCCGCTTTCGCAGCAGTGAAGTCTCCGTTTGGACTGGTTGGAGCGGCCATGGCAAGTCGCAGTTGCTGAACTACCTGGCGTTCCATGGCATGCGACAAGGTGAGAGGTTCTGTATCGCCTCCATGGAGATGCCTGCCAAACGAACTTTGCAGCGCATGGTTCGTCAGGCCGCGGGAATGAATTCACCGTCTCGAGGTTACATCAACGCGATTCTCGATTCGCTTGCTGAAAGGCTCTGGATCTACAACCAGGTGGGATCTGCGAAAACGCCTGAATTGATCGATACCTTTCGCTATGCGGCCAGGCGTTACGGAGTCAGTCAGTTCATCGTGGATAGCCTGGCCAAGCTTGGTATGGCTGAGGACGACTACAACGGCCAGAAACAGGCGATGGAAGCCTTGGTGGGGTTTGCTCATGAGATGGGTGTCCACGTTCACCTTGTGGCCCACCCACGTAAGGCTGATGACGAATGCAAAGCTCCAGGAAAGCTGGATGTCCGCGGCGGCGCGATTCTCACTGACCTTGCAGACAATGTGATCACGGTCTGGCGAAACAAGAAAAAAGAGGAAGCGCAGAAGGCTGGTGAAGAGACTCACGACCACCAAGCAGACGTGCACATGATCATCAGTAAGCAGCGTCTCACTGGAGTCGAGGAGAAGATTCCGCTTTGGTTTGATGCCGCATCTGCCCAGTACCTCGAGCACGAGGGCCATAAACCTCGACAGTGGGTGAACTATTCAGGTCAGCCAGAACAACGCCCAGATCTGCAGGTATCCGCATGAACCTCTACGCAATTCATATCGATAGTGGGGACTACGAATGAGCAATATTACCGCGGCGCTGCCGCGCAAAAGTATGAGTGGCTTGGAGCGCCAGTTCTTGAAGATCGCCGGCGAAGAGTTGGCGAAAGTGAAAGTCGGAGGGCCTACAGCTTTGGCGTACCTGCTGGACATGGTCGCGACCTGGCATGGCCTTCGTACTGAGATCGGTTTCCACTATTTTGGTCAGCGTTGGCTGATTGAGGGTAACGCGAAAAACAAGCCCGCCGACCGGCTGTTGCGGGATCTGTTTGGGCTGAGCGATCCAGCCCCGAGGAGAGCTGCATGAAAAAGCGCACGTATTTCGATAAGCCTCTTGGTGATACTGAGTATCTGCTTGAACAGTGGGGATGGTGGCGCATGGATGGGATGGGTGTTCCTGGATACGTTTCTCAGTTGGCCGCGGTAATGAGTCAGAGGAATCCTGTGAAAAGTATGAAGGCGTACGTCATTACCGACGATGTTGCTCTCGTGGTTGACCAGCTTCTTGCGCGGCTAATCAAGCGCGACCAGCAGATGGGGGATTTCGTCTGGCTCTACTTCGGCTCTAAATGGCCAGCCAACCGTATTGGAAGGGAAAACAGCATGTCAGAGCGCAAGGCCTGGGAGCTAATCAAAGCCGGCGTCGGCTGGATTGATGGGGCTTTGGATCAATCGGCAGAGGCTGCTTAAAAGTCCTTTCCGTACGGATAACGGTATGATTCTATGGCACGGTGTTCAGCTTCTCAGCACGACACCACAGAGAAAACCCGGCCAATGAGCCGGGTTTTTTGTTGCCGCTATTTAGCTATCACTATATACCTTGTTCTCCTTTCACTCGGAGACTACAGGGATGAATGACGACGCCAAGAGGTTTGAAGAAGAGATTGAGGAAACATTCAATCAGAACCTCTTCACGAAGCTTGAATGGGAAGGTCGCGGGGTGGATCCGGCGCTCCAGCGGCTCGTCGATCTGGTCAACAACGTTAAAGCAGAGATCGGTGTGACACTGTCAATTGGCGCAGGCTTTATTTCCGGGGTGGTAATTCCTCTAGATCGATACTGGGAGCTCTTTGCTGAACAGTGCACTCGTAGCCTCAACGGTAGTGAGGAAATGAGGCGCTCGTTCCTGTCGTGGCATTCAGAACCTCCTGAGGGGGTGCTGTTGCCCGCTCAGTTTGTGCATCTCAGAGACGCTAAGATGCACACGCCCGACGGCGCCATTCCTGTAGAGGAGGGAGCGTTATGGAGAGGAAAGCTGTCTTCGGTTGAAGGATTTATCATCGGAAAGTTTAGCCCTAAGTGAAGCTACCATCTTTATCATGTAAGCCCGCCTAGAGCGGGCTTTTTATGCCTCAACTTCACCTATAGCCAGGGCAGCCCTCGGGAAGACCTGGGCGTCGGAAACCGTAAGAAAGTAAGACTGGCAACCCAGTGTGCTCGGCAGGGCTGGCCAGGCAAACACATGTGCTACGTATGTTTTTCTGCGTCTATGCTTGTTGTTCCAATCAAAGGAGGTACAAGCAATGGAAGCTGCTGGATATGACAGATTGTCCAATTTGGCAAGCGCTAACGGGGAGGTGGGCACCGGTGGACTTGCCAATTGTATTGCTGTGGTGGGTTTCGATACATCGAATCGAATGGCTATTGCTCATTACAACACAATTAATTGCATGGATACTTCAAGTAACCCACCGCGATGGAATGAAGCATCGTTAACAAACTTCCGCGAATGGTTCAAAAAACAAAGACAAGCAACTAAATTCATGGTTGGCCTTGGTAAGGGCTGGACCGATCCTGAAGGTGACATGGTCCGCCTTCGCATTGAGCTTATCCAGCTAATCATCAAGGTTTTTGGGTATGAACCAACTGTTGCAGGCTATTGCATTACCTGCAGAGAGAGAACCCTGACCGCGCATGCAAATGACAGTGTTATGCCTCAAGGCTGGGGTCAAATGGGCCTAGTGATTCCGTACGATCAGTTAAGAGCGAGATGACCCCACGTCTCGTATAGCTATTGCGTGCGTCATCAGCGGAAGTGTCCTGTCGTTATCGGTACTGCTTTGGCGGGCTGCAGAAAGATGCGCGCACCTATTCAGGGCCCCAGCATTCGCTGGGGCTTTTTCATTTCTGGAGCACAGCATGAAGAGCAAGTACCGCCAGGCTGTTGAGTCGGTTATCGCGCAGGAAGCCAAGCTGGCCGAAGTGAAGAAGATGCATGACGAGGCAGTAGGTCGTGTGCAGAAGACGGCTGAATGGCTCGCACTGAACGAGGCCAGCCTGAAGAGTTACGAAGACAGGCTGGCTGAGCTCGAAAGGTCGCTAGGGTTAGAAGCCTAGCCCTTGATCAAGAAGTGTTGGGTATTCAATCTTTCCTTTGGTTGTCTTGCTTCGGTTTTTCACGTCGACAACCAGCATTATGTCTTTCGACGTATCGAAGCCGGTCTCAAGCCATAGCCGGCTGGCAAGGCTATCGGCAGTTTCATTTGCCTCAAACGCAAAGAATGAAGATGTCTCCGGCCAGGGATATGTTGTCGCTATTTCCTGAACTTTTTTGACGAATCCGTCATAGCGTTCTTGGTAGCTTGAATCTGACTTGAATCGAAATGTGACGATAAAGTTTGCCATGGTTCCATCCGTTGTCGCGATTGTAGGGATCACGACGATAGCACGGAGCCATATGCCCGCCACTGAGCGGGCTTTTTCATTTTTGGGCTATGCCCAGGCCAACGCAGACCCTTTTTAATTCATCAACTCCCGACCGGGAGGAAATCGAGATGCCGAACATGCCCGATAAACCAGATACCTGGCTGCTCGTCCTTGCGTGGCTGAGCCAGCACGCGCCGACGATCTATGCCGGTGCGCTGTCGTTCGTAGTGGGTGCGCTACGCATCATCTACGGCGGCGGGACTCGGCGCCAGGCTCTGCTCGAGGCCTGTCTCTGTACTCTGATCACCATCGGGCTGATACCGCTGCTCGAATATTTCGGGTTGCCGCAGAGTTTCGCCACTCCGGCTGGCGTGTTCATCGGCTTCCTTGGTGTGAAGAAGATCGCTGAACTGGCTGATCGGTTCGCTGACTTCAAGCTGCCGAGTCGAAAGGCAGAGTAGGCCCATGGACTACATCATCGGCGGAAACCACTACTCCGCGAGTTACCAGGACCTACGCGAGGAGCACGCCCGGTTCGCCGGCATGACCGACAAGCGCTTCCTGAGGGAGCTGCCCGCGGCGCTGCACTGCGCAGTGTTCGTGTGCTGGTTCAAGGAGCTGCCGTCGAGCGTTGTCCTGTCGGATGAGGGGATCGTCCACCAGCTGGCTCACCTGATCCACTTGAAGGGTGAGCCGCTGGTTATGACCAGGCTTGGCGAGATCCGCGAGCTGTTCAACAAACAGCTGCTGCTTGCAGCGTAAGTCGCGACACGTTTCGCGAATCAATCAAATCGTGTCGCGACACGCGGCAAAGGAGAAAAGCATGAGCAGTGGTTGCACGAAACCGGTTTGCAAGGGCGATCTTGCGTTGGGTACCGCGTGCGGTCGGTGTGAGCGATGCGTCGCGAAAACGCCAAGCTCTAACACGGGTGCCGTAGTTCGATTGCACCATGCCCTATCAATGGGACCTGAAATCAATACGGCTCTCATTGATCTGGATAACGCGATCGCCAAGGCGGTAGATGCTGCCAAGGCTGCTGGCCTGCCCCAGGGTCTGGTCGTTGCAGAGCTTCACGGGCACGCCCACGCACAAACCCACATCATGGTGAGCTGAGTGACGACCATTTGTCGCTGTGGAGTGCTCTGGCTACGCCGTCGATGGCGGAAAGCTGCTGATGGTCGGCCACGACGACAAGACGGGCATCTGGAAGCAGGAGCTCGCCCCGTCCAACCCTGACGCCATTGGCAGTGGCGCCCCATATGCCCTGGCCGCAATGGATATGGGCGCAAGCGCAGAGGACGCAGTGCGTGCTGCGATGAAGCGGGATATCTACACCGGCGGCAAGGTGCGGGCGCTGCGAGTTGCCCGCGATCAGTAAGGAATTAACATGACAACCAAGCAACCCGACTGGGAGGCAATCGAACGCGCCTACCGGACAGTGTTTCTGTCGTGTCGAAGCTGGCCCTGATTCATGTATGCGACACTGCGCCATCTCACTAGGGAATGGAATGTTTACAAATGGTCCAATTATTAGCGGTGTCCGGAAGCATTCGCGCAGCATCTTCTAACTCCGCACTACTGCGTGCGGCTGAGGCGCTGAGTCCTGACGGGGTGTCGATCAAGCACTACCTGGCGGTTGGTCAATTACCTCACTTCGATCCGGACCTGGCCGATGAACCGCCTCAGATCGTCGCAGAGTTACGGGCTTTGATAGGCAAGGCAGACGGCATCCTCATTTCGTGTCCTGAGTATGCTCGTGGAATACCTGGCTCTTTCAAGAATGCGTTGGATTGGCTAGTGGCGAGCCATGAATTTCCGGGTAAGCCGGTTGCACTGTTTAACGCTTCACCTCGTGCGAGTCATGCCCAGGAGGCGCTTCGGCTGGTGCTGAACACCATGTCCGCGGTAGTTGTAGAGCCTGCGTCGATAACTGTGAACCTGCTCGCTAAAGGAATGGATGAGGCCGGCATCGCAGCGAGCCCAGAGATCAGTAAGCAAATCGTCTCGGCATTAGCTGTATTCAAGAGTCACATAGAGGTCATGCAGGAATAGAGAAGGTGAGCGGATGAACAGACCGATGCCTCCCGCATCACCGATTGAGCTGTCGGAACTATCCGACGTCGGTATTCGCCTGACTCCAGCCACAGAGGTTTGGGAGTGGCTACAAACCGAGATCCTTGCCGACACCGGCAGCATCCACAACGAAGACCATGCCCACCTCCTAGATGCAGACATTCGGGTCATGTGGGCGTCGTCGAGCTTCGAGAAGCAAGGTAGGACAGTCCTTGGCCAAGCCGAGCAGGTAGCGTTCCGTGCGGGCGGTTGGCAGAAAGCCCGGATGGAGCAACAGATGCGTGATTGGTTCGGCGAGGTGCCGGCCTTCATCATCACTCTGGCTGCTGACTACTGCGCCCAGTGCAGCGATGAAGAGTTCTGCGCTCTCGTAGAGCACGAGCTTTACCACCTGGCCCACGCCAAAGACAAATACGGTCAGCCAGCCTTCACCAAGGAAGGCGCACCCAAGCTTGAGATGCGTGGCCACGACGTCGAGGAGTTCGTCGGCGTGGTCCGGCGCTACGGTGCAAGCCCTGACGTCCAGGCGCTGGTGGATGCAGCAAACAATCCTGCCGAGGTGGGGAAATTGAACATATCGAGGGCCTGCGGAACCTGTCTGCTCAAGTCGGCCTGATTCTGGACAGGCTCTGGACGGATGAAAATCTATGGCAGCCCTTCAAAACGACGTGAAGGCCTTTATCGTTCAGGCCCTGGCGTGCTTCGACACGCCTTCACAGGTTGTTGAAGCCGTCCAAAAGGAATACGGGATATCGGTTACCCGCCAGCAGGTGGAGACACACGACCCGACCAAGACGTCAGGCAAAGGCCTGGCAGCCAAGTGGCAAACCCTGTTCCACGACACCCGTAAGCGCTTTCGTGAGGACACGGCAGAAATCCCGATCGCCAACCGTGCGTACCGACTGCGCGCCATGAATCGCTTTGTGGAGCGCGCCGAGGGGATGAAGAACATCGTCTTGGCTATGCAGATCCTGGAGCAGGCTGCCAAGGAGTGCGGCGACGTCTACGTGAATCGCCAACGGAAGGACGAGCCTGACGACGAGCCGGCGATCCCGACCCGGATCCAGGTCGACGTAGTGGATGCGAGGAAGCCGAATGCCGAGCCTTAACGTTCCGCAGTCGCAGTTCCTTCTGTTGCCCCACAAATTTCGTGCATTCGTTGCTGGCTTCGGCTCGGGGAAGACCTGGGTTGGATGCTCGGCACTGAGCAAGCATTTCATGGAGTGGCCTGGCGTCAACGCTGGGTACTTCGCACCGACTTACCCGCAGATCCGGGACATCTTCTACCCAACCATGGATGAGGTGGCCTATGACTGGGGACTGAAGACCAAGATCAACCAGGCGAACCATGAGGTTCACATCTACAGCGGCCGGCAATGCCGCGGCACTGTGATCTGCAGGTCGATGGAGAAGCCGCAGACCATCGTCGGCTTCAAGATCGGCCATGCCCTGGTGGATGAGCTGGACGTGCTGACGTCGATCAAGGCGCAGCAGGCCTGGCGTAAGATCATCGCGCGGATGCGCTACAACCTGCCGGGCCTGAAGAACGGCGTTGACGTCACCACGACGCCGGAAGGCTTCAAGTTCGTGTTCCAGCAGTTCGTGAAGCAGCTGCGCGACAAGCCGGCGCTCAAGGACATGTACGGCCTGGTCCAGGCCAGTACGTTCGACAATGAGTTGAACCTGCCGGACGACTACATCCCATCGCTGATGGAGTCGTATCCCGAGCAGCTGATCAGGGCCTACTTGAACGGCCAGTTCGTCAACCTGACCTCTGGCTCGATCTACCACGCTTACGACCGCAAGTTGAATCAGTGCTTCGACACTGTTCAGCCGGGTGAGCCTCTGTTCATTGGCATGGACTTCAACGTCGGCAAGATGGCGGCGATCACCCATGTCAAGCGCGAGCAGGGTTTGCCCAGGGCAGTGGATGAGCTCATGGATGGCTACGACACGCCGGACATGATCCGCCGCATCAAAGAGCGCTACTGGCGCCACAACGGCACCGACTTCGAGAAGACCTGCGAGATCCGAATCTACCCGGACGCCTCCGGCGACTCGCGCAAGTCGGTCAATGCCAGCATGACGGACATCGCCATGCTCAAGCAGGCCGGCTTCTCTGTCATCGCGCCTGCGGCAAACCCGCCGGTGAAGGATCGGATCAACGCCATGAACGCCATGTTCTGCAATGCCCAGGGCGAGCGGCGTTACCTGGTCAACCCGTTCACCTGTCCGACCTACGCCGACGGGCTGGAGCAGCAGATCTGGGCGCCCAGTGGCGAGCCGGACAAGACACAAGGCAACGACCACGCCAACGATGGCGGTGGTTACTTCATTCACCGCGAGTACCCGATCATCAAACCGGTCACCGCTATCAAAATGGGATACGCCCGATGAGCAACGACGTCTCCTTCAAGCGGGCGGACTACCTCGAGGCGCTCGATCGTTGGTCTACAGTGCGCGACGTATGTGCCGGCCAGCACCGGGTTGTCGACCGACTGCCGTACATCAACGCACACGACAAGTCGCCTGAGAACCAGGACCGCAACAAGGCATACCGTGAGCGCGCGGTGTTCAAGAACGCCACCGGGCACACCCGTAACGGGTTGCTCGGCCTGGCCTTCCACAAAGACCCGACGCTGACGGTACCGAAGAAGCTGGAGTACCTGCAGGACAACGCCAACGGCTCCGGCGTGAGCATCTACCAGCACTCGCAGGGCACGCTTGAGAAGGTGCTTGAGGCGGGGCGCCATGGCCTGTACGTCGACTATCACCAGGACGATGGCATTGGCGGCCACTCGGTGATCCTGTCGTACTGCGCTGAGGAAGTCATCAACTGGCGCACCGGCATGGTGAACGGGCACAGCGTTCTAACCCTGGTGGTGCTGCGGGAGGCACCAGAGGTGGAGGACGGCTTCGGCTTCAAGGTGATTGAGCAGTATCGCGAACTGGCACTGGAGCCCGACGGATTTGTTTGCCGAGTCTGGCGGCGGTCTGGTCCTAAAGGTGGCGGCCCGCTGGCCATTGTTGAGGAGTTCAGGCCTGAGGGCATCACTGGACGGCTGAAAGAGATCCCGTTCACCTTCGTTGGCGCGCAGAACAACGACCCCAGCATCGATGAGTCGCCGCTCTACGACATTGCCATGATCAACCTGGGCCATTATCGGAACAGCGCCGACTACGAGGACAGCGTCTTCTGGTGTGGCCAGGCCCAGCCGTGGATCTCCGGCTTGGATGAGCAGTGGCGCGACTGGATGGAGAAGAACGGCGTCTATGTTGGCTCCCGCGCGCCGATGATGCTGCCTGCCGGTGGGGCATTCGGTTACGCGCAGCCGCTGCCAAACACACTGGTCAAGGAGGCCATGGCCGACAAGAACCAGATGATGATCGAGCTGGGCGCTCGCATGGTGGTGGCTTCGCTTTCGTCCAAGACGGCAACTGAAGCCCGCGGCGATCAATCGGCATCGACTTCGGTGCTGGCTGGTTGCGTGGCCAACGTCAGCGAGGCTTACACCCGGGCGATCATGTGGTGCTGTGCCTATATGGGCGTTACCGATAAGAAGGTCGCCTACCAGGTGAACCAGGAATTCGTTGAGCTGACGGCGGATCCGCAGATGATCACCGCACTGGTGGGGCTCTGGCAGAACGGCGGGTTCGCGAAGGCTGACCTGCGGGCCTACTTGCGCAAGCTGGGCCTTATTGCGCCGGAGCGCACGGACTTGCAGATCGACGGTGAGCTGCAGGAGCAGGGCGACGGTCTGGGCCTGGACGACGAGGACAATCCAAATGGCGGCAAACCAAGCGATCCTTGATGCCACAATTCGGCACGCCGTCTTTCTCGAGCAGTTGAAGGCGGGAGAGGTGGGCAAGTTCGCTCCCTTCCTCAAGGAGATTGACCGGTCGATCCGGGATCGCCTCACTCAGTCGGATCTGACCGAGTACAACGCCAAGCGGTTGGAAGCGCTGTTGAAAGAGGTCGACAGCCTGCTGCTGGGCATCTTTGACCGCTACAGCGCGCAGCTGAACCTCGACCTGATCGAGATCGCCAACTACGAGGCCGAGTTTGAGGCTACGAGCTTGGCCAGGTCGGCACCGGTCGGTGTCTCGCTTGATGTTGTGGCACCCACGGCTGCTGCGATCCGCACAGCGGTGCTGACCAATCCGCTCAGCGTGCGCGGCACCGGTGGCGGCAAGTTGCTGAAGTCGTTCATCAAGGGCTGGACCGTTGCAGAACGTGACTGGGTGACCGGCACGATCCGGCAGGGCTTCTTCGAGGGGCAAACGAACTTCCAGATCATCCGCAACATTCGCGGTACCAAGGCGGCCGGATACAAAGACGGCATCCTGGCGACCACAAACCGCAATGCCAGCACGGTCGTGCACACGGCGATTCAGCATGTGTCGTCCCAGGCGCGCATGGAGGTGGCCAAGGCCAATACGGACATCGTGTCCGAGGTCGAGATGGTCGCTACTCTGGATAGCAAGACCAGTCAGCAATGCCGGTCGATGGACAAGCGCCGGTTCCCGGTCGACTCCGGGCCCAGGCCGCCGTTTCACCCGAATTGCCGCACGACCTTCGTCCTACTGACCAAGCTCAGCGAGATGTTTGCCAAGGGCGCCACGCGGGCCGCAGTAGGGGCAGATGGAGCAGGGCAGGTCAGTGCGAGTCTTGATTACTACCACTGGCTCCAGCAGCAGCCAGCGTCATTCCAGGACGTGGCGATCGGGCCGGTGCGGGCCAAGTTATTTCGCGAGGGCGGCTTGACCGTGAAACGTTTTGCAGAGCTGCAGCTTGATCGCAACTTCGCGCCGCTGACCCTGGCGCAAATGAAGAGTTTGGAGCCTCTGGCTTTCGAACGGGCGGGCGTGTGAAAAGCATGCAAACCCCTGCCAAAAAGATGTTTTTTGTGGTGGTAGCCTTTTGTAAACACAAAACGAGAGGCGACAAACATGATTTCACAGGAAGAGCAGGACTTCGATCACTCCATTGAGATGGTGTTAAACACTCTGCGTCTGGCGCGGGACCCTCGCTGGTTAACCGGGAGTGTATGCACGGTTGGTGATGCTGCGCGTGATCCTGAGAAGCTGATCAAGCGGATTAGAGAGGAGGCTGAGGCCCAGGGCTTTGGCTACGTGAGGCTCGACATCGTGGGCGGCGACCGGATCGGATTCAACGGTTCCAAAGACTGACAGAGCCAGCGTTTACCAAAGCGCAACTTAAGTACAGCCTCGGTATATCCGGGGCTTTTTTACGCCTGCAAAGCGGGCAACACATACCCAAGGGGTGCATCAACGTGGCAGAAGAAAACGAAATCGATCTGGAAAACCCGGCAATCAAGGCCGCTATCGCGACTGCCGTTGACGCATCCGTTTCCGGGCTGAAAACCAAGAACACCGAACTGTTGGGCAAACTGAAGGAAACCACCGGCAAGTTGACCCAGTTTGAAACCCAGTTCGAAGGCATCGACATCGATGCCGTCAAAGGCTTGCTCAGCCGGGCTGGCCAAGACGAAGAAACCAAGCTGCTGACTGAAGGCAAGGTAGATGAGGTTTTCAACCGCCGTACCGAGCGCCTGCGAGGCGACTACGACAAGCAGTTGAAGACTGTCACTGCGCGGGCCGAGAAAGCCGAAGCGTTCGCCGCCAAGTTCCAGGGCAAGGTCCTGGGTGATTCGGTGCGCGGCGCAGCACTGAAAGCCGGCGCGCTGCCGGAGGCAACCGACGACATCATCCTGCGCGCCAAGGGCGTGTTCTCGCTGAACGAAGAGGGTGAAGCGGTAGCCGTGGATGAATCCGGCCAGGTCATCCTCGGCAAAGACGGCAAGACCCCTCTGACACCGCTCGAGTGGGCGGAATCTCTGCGCGAAAGCGCGCCTCACCTGTGGCCAAGGGCTTCAGGCACACAAGCCCCGGGCGGGGGTAGCGGCCAGGCTGCATTCAAGCGCTCCGAAATGACTGCCGAGCAGAAGCGTGACTACCAGCGCAAGCACGGCCAAACCGCATTCCTGCAATTGCCCAAGTAAGGGGATTCACCCATGGCAACGACTGTTAATAGCGACCTGATCATCTACAACGATGAGGCGCAAACCGCATACCTGGAGCGTGTCCAGGACAACCTCGATGTGTTCAACGCATCGTCCAATGGTGCGATCGTGCTCGACAACGAGCTGATTGAAGGCGATTTCCGCAAGCGTGCCTTCTACAAGGTTGGTGGCTCGTTGGAGCATCGAGATGTCAACTCCACCGGTAAGGTGGTCGCGAAGAAGATCGGCGCCGGCGAGGCTGTTGGCGTCAAGGCTCCATGGAAGTACGGCCCATACCAGACTACTGAAGAGGTGTTCAAGCGCCGCGGTCGTCCGGTAGATGAGTTCTCCCAGATCATCGGTGCCGACGTTGCTGACGCCACTCTGGAAGGCTTCATTCAGTACGCCACCGCAGCGCTGCGTGCGGCCATCGGCTCCAACGCCGGCATGGTGGTCACTGCCAACATCGAAACCGATGGCAAGAAAACTCTGACCCGCGGCATGCGCAAGTTCGGTGATAAGTTCGGCCGTATCGCCCTGTGGGTCATGCACTCCAGCGCCTACTTCGACATTGTCGACGAGGCCATCACCAACAAGATCTACGAGGAAGCCGGTGTCGTCATCTATGGCGGCCTGCCAGGCACCCTCGGCAAACCGGTGCTGGTGACCGACACCGCGCCGGCCGATGTGATCTTCGGTCTGCTACCCAATGCGGTGGTGATCACCGAGTCCCAGGCCCCGGGCTTCCGCTCCTACACCGTCGACGACGAAGAGAACCTGGCTATCGGTTACCGCGCCGAAGGTACCGTCAACATCGACGTGCTGGGCTACAGCTGGAAGGACGCAGTCGGTGGTTCGAACCCAACGCTGGCTGCGGTCGGCTCGGCGGCCAACTGGATCAAGCATGCCGGCAGCGACAAGGTCACTGCCGGCGTGATGATCACCCTGACCACCACGCCACCAGCCGGCGGCTGATACTGGCCCTGACAGCGGCCAGCGATGGCCGCTACGGAGATTTTTATGGAACTGGTTTATTCCACTCAGAATTCGGACTTCGACCCGGAAAAGCGGTACCGCAATCCAGCTCACTTTGATCGACCGGAGGCTGGTGTGACCCATGCGGTCGTGATTGGCGATTGGCCGAAGGTGGTCGGCGCCTATGAGGCGCTGGGCGTCGAAGTCTCGGTGTTAAAGCCTTTGATCAGCCAGCCGGTTGATTCGGGCGGAGCCGACATCATTGCCGGTCTGGAACAGGAAAACGATAACCTCCGTACTGAGCACGCCGGAATCCTGCGATTGATCGAAGCTGTTGAAGGCGAGTCGACCCTGGAGCGCCCCGGTGATGGCGAGCTGCCGATCCGGTTGTTCGACGCGCTGAAAGCCATTCACGAAGGTGTCGCCACCCTCACGGGCGAACGTGACACCCTGGTGGGCGAGGTTGAATCGCTCCGCTCTGAAGTCGCACGCCTCAAGGCGGCTGCGGAGCCAGTCGACAATGCCGAGAAGATCGCAAGCCTCAAAGCTCAACTCGACGCCGCCAACGTGCAATATCGGGCGAATGCTTCGGTGGAATCGCTGGAAAAGGCGGTTGCTGATCTGCAGAAGGCCTAATAATTCGGGCGCCCGGAAACTGGTGCCCGCTACCCAAACACGCAGCGAGCTGACTCATGACTCTTATCATTGAGGACGGTACCGGCAAGCCTGACGCCGAAAGCTACGCCTCCGCCGAGGACCTGGCCTTGTACGCCGTGAAGTTCGGTGTGACCATCCCCGGGGAAGTTCCAGCACAAGAAGCGCTGCTTCGCCGGGCCGCCTTGGCGATGGATGGCATGACCTGGAAGGGGCGCAAGATGGATAGCGACCAGGCGCTGGCCTGGCCTCGGCGAGGCGTTGAGCTTGATCGCGAGATCAAACCCGACAACTACCTGCCGGCGCGTATCCAGTACGGCCAGATGGCCCTGGCCGCCGAGATCCATACCGACGATATCGACCCGATCGAGAAGCGCAAAGGCGCGATTACGCTGGAGCGAGTCGAAGGGGCGGTAACTCGCGAGTACGCGACAATCCCGAACACTAGCGGCCGACTGTTGCCGGCGGCGCCGGATCGGCCGAGCGCCACGCAGTTTGCCGACTACCTACAGAAGCGCGGGCTGTTCGCAGTGCGCGCATAGCCCGAAACGGAGCCCTCATGGCCTTCTATGACGAAATGGCCGTGATGGCTCTGGAGATGATCACAGAGTTTGGCCAAGCCGTGATCATCAGCAAGACGCAGCCGGGCGAGTACGACCCGGAGACTGGCGGCGTGGCGCCGGGCGCCACCATCGAGCAGACCGCCCAAGGCATTCTGCTGGACTTCACCGGTCAGGAATTCCAGAACAACAGCCTCATCAAGCAGGGCGACAAGAAGCTCAAAATCGCTGCTCAGAGTTTGGCCTGGGTGCCAGGCCTGCTGGACAAGGTGGTCGCTCAAGGGCGGACTTGGTCGATCGTCCCGCCATTGAGAGAGGTCAACCCAGCCGGCACGCCGATCCTGTATGAATTGCAGGTGCGGTCATGAGTCGGGCGGGCGCCGGTCAATCTGGCAGCTTCGCCCTGAGCCTCGCCGAGTTCGCGGCCCAGACCAGCGAAGCCATCGATGCCAGTGTGCGCGAGATCATCATTGAGGTTGGTAGCAGCCTGATCCGCATGTCTCCCGTGGGAAACCCGGAGATCTGGGCGCAGAACGCTGTCGCGACCCAGTACAACAAGGCTGTCGAAGACCACAACGCCGCGCTGCGCAGCGATCCGGCGAACCTGACCAAGGGCGGCAGGCTCAAGAAAGGTCGTAAGTTCAATGACGGCATGGATATCGTTGCCCCGGAAGGCTACGTCGGTGGCCGCTTCCGCGCGAACTGGCACATTTCCCTCGGCGTGGTCGAAAACGTCACGTTCGACGAGGTTGACCCGGAAGGCAATGAAACTGTTGCCGCTTTGGTAGCCGCGATGAGCGATTTCACCGCCGGCCAGATCGCTTACATCATCAACAACTTGCCCTATGCGATTCCGCTTGAATTCGGCCACTCGACCCAGGCCCCCGGCGGCATGGTCCGGGTCACCGTGGCTCGCTTCCAGCAGATCGTTCAGGAGGCCATCAGGAACAATCAGGTATGAGTCACGCACGCGCCCGTCAGGCCATCGAAACGAAGCTGGCCGTATGGTCGGCTGCGCGCCCAATACGAGTGGCCTACTCGAATCAGCAATTCACACCGAACCCATCTGAAACCTATCTGCGAGCCTTCCAGCTTCCAGCCAGCACCACCTGCCGTTACCTCGGCGGGGACGCCTACGAGTACACCGGCGTCTATCAGATCAGCATCGTCTGTCCGTCGGCCCAGGCCATGGCCACCGCAGAAACGCTTGTTGAAGAGCTGACGCGGCTCTTTCGAGTAGACACGCCACTGGCCCGCAACGGGTTCGATGGCCTCATCACTGAACCAGTAGATCAAGGGCCAACCATCACAGAGTCGGCGACCTACACGGTCCCGGCCAGCTTCACCTACGCAGGTGTCGCAGACCAATCGCCCGCTGGGGCATAACCTACCGCCGTCAGGCGGGCATTCAAGAGGAAACACACCATGGCCGCACGCTTCCCGCTGCCGAACGGCGCTGTGCTGGAGATCGCCAGCGTTATGGGATCCGCCGTCGCTTTCACCGCCCTGACCAATGCGAAACCGCCAGTCGCTGCGTCCGTAGGGCATAGCATTGAAAACGGCGACGTTTTGCTGATCAACTCCGGCTGGGCGCTTATCAATGACCGCGCAGTAAAGGCGTCCGGCGTTACCGCCGATGCATTTGCGTTGGCCGGTCTCAATACCACCAACACCGACAAATTCACGGTAGGTGCAGGTTCTGGCTCCGTGATCCCGGTGTCTGGATGGACGCAAATCTCGAAAGTTACGTCCTTCACATCCTCCGGTGGCGAGCAGCAATACCAGACTGTCGGTTACCTGGAAGATGACGATGACAAGCAATTTCCAATTAACCGCAACCCGACCACGATCACCGTCGTGGTTGAGGATCAGCCGACCGCTCAATACGTCGAGACTGTCGAAGGCTTCGACGACACCAAAGAACTTGCCGTCGTGCGCATGAAGTTGCGTAACGGTGATCAGATCCTCTATCCGGGTTATGTGAGCATCACTCCTGATCCGACGATGGAGCGAAACAACGTCATGACGCGAACCATCAGCATCGGGCTTTCGGCTCGCTCGCTCCGTTACTTGGCCGGCGCATAAGGATTTCCCATGGCAAAGATCAGGATCGCTCAGAACCCTACGTTCAAAGCTCTCGTGCACATACCGATCGTAGGGTCTGAGCCCGAGGCAATCGAGTTCACCTTCAAGTATCGCGATCGCCCGGCACTCGCCGCGCTGTTCGACGAGTGGAACCTCAAGGCGAAGGAAATGCGCGAGGGGTTCGGGGAAGGCACCACATTGTCGGATGTCGTTGCTGCCGAAACCGAGTATCAGGCGCATCAGATTAAGGATTTGGTCGCGGGCTGGGGCTTTGATGACAAGTTCGACGACAAGAGCATCCTCGCCCTTGTTAAGTCCTGTCAGGGCACCGCTGAAGCGGTGGTGAATGCCTATCAGAGCGCATTCAATCAGGCCCGCTTGGGAAACTGAGGGAAGCAGCCGCGGCGTTGTACGAAAGCGGGCCATCTGCTGAGCAGTTGGCAATCCTCGGGCTGACGGCTGCCGATATGTCGGGTGACGACGTAGAGGTCTGGCCATGCAACTGGCCGGCCTTCCTCCTGTTCAACCGAATGTCCACGCAGTGGAGGGTCGGCACCGGTGGCGCCATCGGCCTCGATTACAACTGCATTCGCGACGTCGCCGAATTCCTCGGCATCAAGAAAAAGAAACTCGCTGAAATCTTTCCTGACCTGCAGGTGCTGGAAGGCGAAGCCCTGCGCGTCATGGCGGAGGAGAGTGAAAACAGCCCGTGATCACGGGCACTTACTCAAGGTGAGTCGATGAAAATTGCAGAACTCGGCGTCAAGATCGACTCGGCCGATGCGATCGAGGCCAAAACGAGCCTGGATGAGATGGCGAAGGCCGGCGGCCGGGCCGAGCAGTCCGCCGTTTCGCTGATGAACGAAATGCAGGCGCTGGAGAAGTCGCTCTCTACCAGCGCCAAGACCACGCAGGACCTGGCCAAGCAGCGCGATGCGTTGGCGAAACTGACCAAGACCGGCGCCTATGGCGAAGCTGAGGCCGCGAAGATCTCGGCGCAGCTCGACAAGCAGCAGGTATCCCTGGCCAAGTCGGCCATGGATGAGCAAAAGGCGCTGAACAGCCTGCTGGGCGCTATTGACCCGGCTCGCGCCGCACTGGCGAAGCTGGATACCCAGGTCGAGCAATTGGGCAAGCATCTGGATGCCGGCCGGATCAGTCAGGACGAATACAACACTGCCCTGAGCAAGATCGACAAGGACTACGACAAACTCAACAAAACCACCACTGGCTTCGACAAACTGCGCCTCGGCACCCGCCAGGCTCAGGAAAACGTCGTGCAACTCGGCAACGCGTTGTCGTCCGGTGACTGGGGTAGCGGTGTTCGCGCCGTGGCTCAGTTGGGCGCTGGTGCTGGCGCGTCGGCAGCGGGGCTTCTCGCTATTCTGGCGCCTATCGCACTGGTCACTGCTGCAGTCACTGCTCTCGGATTCAGCTATTACAAGGGCACCAAAGAGCAGGATGAGTACAACGAATCGCTGATTGGGACCGGCAACTATGCCGGGGTGAGCGCTGGGCAGCTTGGCGATATGGCGCGCCAAGTCGGCGCAACCGTTGGCACTACCGGACAGGCTGCTGAAGTCCTGGCGCTGCTGGCTGGTAACGGCAAGATCGCGGGTGAGAGCTTCCTGGGTATCACCCAGGCTGCCGTGTCGATGCAGGAAGCTACCGGCAAGGCGGTCAAGGATACGGTCGCTGAGTTTGCGAAGATCGCTGACGAGCCGGTAAAGGCCTCGGCAGCGCTCAACGAGCAGTACCACTACCTGACTGCCTCGGTTTATTCGCAGATCGCCGCCCTTGAAGAGCAGGGTGATCATGCCGGTGCGGTAAAGCTGGCGACTGAGCAATACGCCGACGCGATCAACGAGCGCACGCCGCGGATCCTCGAAAACCTGAGCTTCTGGGAGAAGGGCTACAACGCAGTAGCGCGGGCAGCGGACAACCTGAAGAACCTGGGCCGCCCCGACATCGACGCTGATATCGAACAGGCCCGGCGAAACCTGGAGCAGGCTCAGTCCGGAAATGTTGGAGCGTTCCAGAACCAGAAGGAGATGGTCGAGCTCTACAGCAACCAGCTCAATATGCTGGAGGATCAGAAGGCCGCAGCGGCGGACATTGCCAAGTGGGAAGGTGAGCAGGCTAAAGCCCAGAAGGATGCTGTCACCGCGATGGGCAAGGTCGATGCCCTTACCAAGTCCTCCTGGACGAACGAGCAGAAGCGTGCCGATGCACTGAAGGAGTACAAACGGCAGCTCGACGATATCCGCAAAGTCAGCCCCAACGATGCACGCCTGAATCAGGCGCTGGTCGACAAGAACATCGCGAATATCAATGACAAGTTCAAGGACTCGAAAACACCCGCGGGTGCTGTCGACCTGACCAGCTTCAACAACTCTAAAAACGCCCTCACCGGCATCCTGTCCGAGTACAAGAACGCCCAGAAGGAACTGGAAGCGGCGCAGAAGGCCGGCCTGGTCTCCCAGGCGGATTACCTGCTCAAGCGTCAGGCAATGATCGGCAACGAGCGCGATGAGGTCATCGCGGCTTACGAGGCGGAGATCTCGGCGCTCGAAGCGACCAAGGGAAAGGCCGGCACCTCGGCGGCCCAGCGCATCCAGCTGGACCAGAAGATCGCCGACGCCCGCGCAGCCATGGTCAAGGCACAGAAGGATGCCGACTCGGAACTGGCTGTGTTGGCCGCGAACGAAGAGGGCAGGCTCAAGAAGCAGGCCCTGGCTGTCAGCACCTACACCGGAGCCCTGCAGCAGCAAGTCGACACTTTGCGCCGGCAGGGGCAGCGTGCGGCCGCCGGTCTTGGGCAGGGTGATCGGCAGCGCGGGCTGACCGACCAACAGAACGGCATCGACGACCGCATCAACCAGCAGCGTCTGACCTTGGCCGACCAGTATGGCGACGGCTCCCGTGGCATGAGCCTCGACGAGTACAACCAGAAACTGGCGGCCCTGGACAAGACTCAACGGGACCTGCAGGAAACGGCGATCTCCAACTACGACGAGATGACCGCTGCCCAGGACAGCTGGAGCGCCGGCGCCTCGTCGGCGTGGCAGAACTACCTGGAGTCGGCTCGCGATATTGCTGGCCAGACGAAAAGCTTGTTCACCAACGCCTTCAGTTCCATGGAGGACTCGGTCGTCAACTTCGCCATGACCGGGAAGTTCTCGTTTTCCGACTTCACCAAGTCGGTGCTGGCGGATATGGCTCGGATTGCCACGCGCCAGGCGAGTTCATCGCTGCTGAGCAGCCTTGTTGGTGCCGGAGTGAATTACTTCGCCGGTAGCGGTACTGGGTCAACCTCGCCGGGTAGTACGCAGGCTGGGTACACCAGCGAGTACTTCCCTCAGGCCAAGGGTGGCGCCTGGTCTGGTGGTGTGCAGATGTTCGCCGACGGCGGCGCCTTCACGAACTCCATTGTCAGCAAACCCACGGCGTTCGGGATGGCCAACGGCAAGACCGGGGTCATGGGCGAGGCTGGGGAAGAGGCAATCATGCCTCTAGCCAGGACCTCCAGCGGCAAGTTGGGCGTCATGGCCATGGGCGGTGGCGGAGGTGGCAACACCTACAACTTCCCGGTAGCCGTCTCGGTGCAAACATCGGGCGCGGGTGAAGGAACCACCCAGGAGGACACGACGCAGCTGGGCAAAGGCATTCAGCAGGCTGCAAAGGCTGAGGCTGAAACGGCAATCGCCAGAGGGCTGCAGCCAGGTGGTTCTATCTGGCGCGTGATAAATGGGAGGGGGTAATGGCGATTGAAACGTTCACCTGGCCAACGCAGAACGGGGACGCACCCGAGATCACCTATCGGGTGCGAACCGCGCAGTTCGGTGACGGCTACAAGCAAACCGCCGGCGACGGGCCGAACAACAAGGAAGACTCCTACCCAGTCACCTACACCGGTTCGAAGGCTCGGGTGCTTGAGATCATGGCTTTCTACGATCGGCACGCCGGTGCGAAAGCTTTTCTCTGGACGACCCCGCTCGGCGAGCTGGGCCTGTTCACCTGCGTCAATCCTGTTCCCATTCCTGTCGGGGGCGGGGTTTTCAAGGTCACAGCCACGTTCAACCGGGCCTTTCATCCATAAGGGGCAATCATGCCGCTGATCAGTGACATCCAGGCGCTTGAGCCTGGTAGCGAAGTACTGCTCTTCGAATTGGACGGATCGGACTATGGGGCGGACGTATTGCGCTTCCACGGGCATGCGATCCCACACTCGCCCGAGGAGCTGCTGGCAGCAGGGCCAAACGCCGATCAACTGCCGGCAAAATCCATCTGGTGGCAGGGCAACGAGTACGGCGCCTGGCCCATGCAGATCGACGGCATCGAAGCCAACGGCGATGGCACCGCGGTACGACCAACGCTGTCGGTCGGCAACGTCAATGGCCGCATCACGGCCTTGTGCCTGGCCTTCGACGATTTGCTCGAGTTCAAGCTGACCATGCGCCATACGCTGGGCAGCTACCTGGACGCGCAGAACTTCCCGGGCGGCAACCCAACAGCCGACCCCACCCAGGAAACGATCGAGGTCTGGTACATCGACCAGAAGACCAACGAGGACGGGGAAACGGTCAGCTGGGAGCTGGCCAGCCCGGGCGACGTTGGTGGCGAATCCATCGGCCGGCAGGCGACCACGCTTTGCCACTGGTGCCTCACTGGCGGTTACCGCGGCCCGAGCTGCGGCTACACCGGCGGCTACGTCGACAAGGACGGATTGCCCACGGACGACCCGGAAAAGGACGAGTGCGACGCCACCCTTGGGCGGGGATGCATTCCGCGCTTCGGCGAGGGCAACGAGCTGCCTTTCGGTGGTTTCCCTGCCGTTTCCATCATTGCCCGGAGCTGACCATGCGCAAACACATCCTGAGTGCGATCCAGGCACACGCGGCGGCCGAGTACCCGAAAGAGTGCTGCGGCCTGCTGCTGGCCGTTGGGCGCAAGCAGCAGTACTTCCCGTGCCGCAATATCGCTATGGAGCCGAACGAGGAGTTCCGGCTGGATCCGGAGGACTACGCCGCGGCCGAGGACCTGGGCGAGGTGATCGGCATCGTGCATTCGCACCCTGACGCCACCAGCAGGCCGTCACCGCGAGACCTGGCCATGTGCGAGGCCACAGCGTTGCCCTGGCACATTCTGAGCTGGCCGGAAGGCGATCTCAGGACGGTCGTGCCAACCGGCGATGTCCCGCTGTTGAGGCGGCCATTTGTTCACGGCGTTTGGGACTGTTGGGCCATTTGTGCCGAATGGTATCAGCGCGAGTGGGGGCTGGAGTTCGAAGCCTTCCAGCGCGCTGATGGCTGGTGGGAAGACCCGGCCGGGCCGAGCCTCTACGAGCAGGCCTATGAAGCGGCGGGATTCGTGCGGGTTGACCAGCCACGGCGCGGCGACATGATCGTCATGTCCGTGGGGCGCACGGCGCACCCGAACCATGCGGGGATTTACCTCGGCCCGGATCCGCAGCTGCCCGGGGAGGCTGCCGAGGTGTTCGGCCCTGGGCCTTTCCTGCTGCATCACCTGTACGGGCGACCAAGCGAAATCATCGTTTTCGGCGGGCCATGGGCGCAGCGCACGCGCCTGATCCTCAGGCACAAAGATGCACAACCAACTACATGATGCGGCAGGGCCGCGGGAGAGATTATGAGTGAGCCATTTGAAGTTTTAGGCGATCAGTTAATCAACAGGCGGTCGATCATCATCGATGGTGATCGGTTCGCAGGAGTTGGGCTTGGCTTACCCGAGAACTGTGGAGGTAATGCACAAGTGAAAGCCGACCTACATGAGCGTCGGCTTTCAAGATTGGAAAAGGCGCTCGGCCTTGAACCTATTTGTGATGACTGAAGAAACTGTTGATAGCTGTCACGTCGGGCGCAACAGCGCCTGATGGATGAGTCTTGGCGAGTTCTACGGCATAAGCTTGAGCTGCCTCAACAGCCCCTGCGCCTTGCGTCTCTTTAAGCTGATTCGCCAGGCCTGAAAGTATGCAGTTCAGTGTAAGAAGAGATGAGCCGGTGTAGTTCAGAATCTCTTGGATGTTGGTGTCATTGCTCACATCGACCTCCTAGGTCATAAACGCGCCGAAGTTGGCGCAATCCCAGTCCTTGGGCTTGCAGGCAAAGGACTGGGGAAAACTCTCACACTCCCAGATCTTTGATGAATTTGTCAGACATCAACCTGTTACCTGGACGAGCAGTCGGATCGGTATCAACATCTGCCAAAAAGTCAGCAAAGATATTGAGTTGATCTTCATCGTCTTGCGTAAGCTGACGATCAACTGGAGCCAAAAATTCATTGATCTCATTAGCATCTAGGCCGGGCGGCAATGACCCTGTGGCTGTGAATTGCTCCATCTCCCTGTGCATTGCAGACCGAATTACGGCCTTTCTATGTGGGCCTTTGTGAGGAATTGCGAGTGCTGTTTTGAGGATGTCGCCCTTTGCCATTTCTTTTCTTCCAATGCACATAAAGGCAGGAGGCTACTATTCGGCGGGAGAGGGGCGTTACTGGCTTTCCATCCAGTTGGCTAACCTATTTCAGCTCGGTTAGGCTGGGGTTTTCCAAGTGAGGGATCACCATGGTCAACGCAGTATCATTTAGCCTATTGGAATCAGAGTTCGCAGCTATTCCGGTCACTAGGCGTCTTGAAAGAGGTGCAATGGCAAATGAGCATGGCTCATGGATTGGAGTCGATTATCTGATCCTATGCAGCCAGCATTGCCCAATTTGGGTCGCGAAGATTGAGGATATTGTGCTTTCCAGAGAGGATGGTGGGCCACTGAGTTTCAGATTTTCTGAAATCAGGTCTGTAGCAAGGAAGGGCGGGGATCCTGAGTACGGTCCAGCCTTCAAACCATACCGTTCCGATAAATATAATCCCCAGTTAACAGCCTTTGACGATGAGTCGTTCTTTACGATCGGGGACCCTGTTCCCTTCATTGCTCGGCCCGATACGTACGGGCCGTTGAGCATGGAAAAGGCTATTTTAGGTTTGGCTGAAACGTATGGAGTCGACCCGAAGCAGGTAGAAATTACCATCCGCTCGAAGCCCGCCGTCGGTTGAAATTAAGAATGATGAACTGGCCCAGCCCCGCGCTGGGCTTTTTCGTTTCTGGCGGTCACCAGGAGATGAGCCGCAAGCCGCTAGCCAGATCGAATATTTCAGCCGAGCTTACGGGGTGCTTCTCCAAAATGTTGATCAGATAACCCAAGACTCGACGCGATTCTTGACTGACTGGCTTCCCGTGAGGCAGCAGCAGGTCTGTTATCGGATAGCGTTCTTTGGGCCAATTCTGAAGCGCATCGATTACCTGTTCACGCATTTTCACTAGCGCGTGAGGGCCGTCGGCAGGATCTAAAAGCGTTTGTCTCAGTTTCTTGAATTCTTGCTTCATATGCTGGCCTCCCTGCGCATGAAAAAGCCCGGGCTGGGCCGGGCTTGAATCAGTCTTCGATGGCAACCGCATTGAAAGTGAACTGCACCTTGTACTCAACGAGAGATAAGTCTGTTATGGCCTCTGCCGCGTAGCGGACGGCCTCCGGAAACTCGCTTGCGATCAGTATTCCTCGCGGGCGCTGGCCATCTTGCCTGGTATACCAGCCCAGATAGCGGGCGATTTGCCCCACAGCAGCATCCTTGGCCTGGCCAACTTTTAGCTCGATGACGACGCGGCGGCCGGTAGCATCCTCGGCAAGGATGTCGACTCGGCCCACGTCTATGCTGACCTGGCGATCGACGAAGCGAAGGCCCTTTTCGATGCTGTCGAGGCTGCGAACCAAATGGGTTTCGACGTCCCGCTCCAGGGTAATGGATGTCTCTACTAGCTCCTCGATGTTGGCGTCGTCACCGGCTTCGAAGTCATCCGACTCGGCTTCAGCTAAGGGTGCCCAGGTATTTACTCCGTGGAGCTCAGGATCATATCGATGGAAGCGACCATCTTCGGAGCGGTAGAAAAAACGATCAGCCCATTTGTGGTGGATGTAGGCCTTGGGGTTGTTAACGGTGCAGGCATAGAAGTGAGCGGCAATCGCCCCAGGCTTCCATCGCTTGGGAAATTCGCGTTCAATGTAGTTCTTGATTTCCTGCCTTGTAGCGCCATCGGGTGCCTGTTCTATGTAGCTTCGCAGGGCTTCTGCCAGAGTGGTCATTCAGTATCGTCCTGAACTGGGATGGGTGGTGGTGATGCGAGTTTGAGTTAGCCTTTGGAGTCCCAGCCCACAACAAGGCCATCCTCCAAGGTAACTCGCAGCAGATATCTGTTACTGCCCTGGTGGTCGTACTTCCAGACCTCTCGGGATTTGGTCTTCATGTACTTCTGATCAATCGCCTCTGGCTCGCCGGCCGAATCGAACAGCTGGGCCGCAGTCATACCTTCCCAGATCTTCTGGCTGAGGATGGCCTGGACGACAGCGTCGTTACCATACTTTTCAGAGAGGTAAGCGGTGCGGAGCGTGAGTTCTTCTGCTTTGCGCTGACGTTCGACTTCAGCTTTGGAGGGAAGTAGACGGGCAGCTTCACGCTGCTGCTTGCTTAGAAGGTGCCTGACCCCATTACTGTCTATCCCAGTGATGATGCCGTCCTCCTCAAGGGCCTCGACAAGACGGGCAGCTCGGATGTAACCGATCTTCAGGTGGTGTTGTACGGCAGAGACGCTACTGCGTCCTGTAGAGAGCACGAAACGCGCGGCATCGGGGTACAGCGCATCTTCATTGGGGGAAAGGTCTGAAAAGTCGAACTCCGGCTCCGGGGTGAACGTCGAAGTCGACGACCCGCCGAAGAGGGTTTTCCACCAAGACATTCAACACTCCTTGTTAGTCGATCCGGGAAGAGAGAGAAAGCCCGGTGGGCCGGGCTTGCGGAGAGGATGGCGCTACTGAAAGTTTACCCAAAGGCTGATAAAGCCATCCCACTCGACTTCATATCCTACGCCTGAAAGTGTTTTGTTTACCGAGTCCGTGAGGGATTCGGCAACATCATCTGGCAGGGATTCGAGCCCCATATCCTGCAGGTCGACATGGGCGGTCGTGAGTCCGTGCAATATCGAGTGATTGATCGACTCCACAACTCTCGACTTGATCTCAGCAGGGATATTTTTACGGAATGCAGCTGACATTTCCCGCGCCTTGGCTGCTGGAATTAGATCAGCACTCAATCTCTGCTTAAGAATGGTCGACTGCAGGCAGGCGACGAGTTCCGCGTTCACGGATCTATGGTTTTCGTCTGCCGCCTCTTTCAGTTGCTCATAGAGCGGATAGGGCAGACGGAACTGGGAGCGGTAAATTTCATCAGTCATGTCACTATGTTGACACTACGAGACTGGATTCGTATAGTGACATCTAGTCACTAAGGAGGTGCTATGCAGGTACTCACGCGTACCCAGGTCCGATTCCCCGGCGAACTTATGGATTGGCTGAAGCAGCAGGCAAAGGATCAAGGTCGGTCCATGAATGCTCAGTTGGTGGAGATCATCAAGCAGGCAAGGGGAGAAGGATCGAATGGGCAGAAATGAAAAAGCCCCGGTCGTTGGCGCGACCAGGGCTCTTGAAACCAACGCAGTTAACGATCAGGAAAACAACGTCATGTCGAATATTAGCACAGAGGCTAATAATGTCATTCCTTTCCGCTTCGAGGCGAAAGAGGTGCGCACGCTGCTGGTCAATGATCAGCCATGGTTCGTGGCTGCCGATGTTGCTGCTGCGCTTGAGTATCGCGAAGCAGAGAAGATGACTCGCTGGCTCGACGAAGACGAGAAGGCTCCCCACATTGTGGGGACCCATGGCGGCGATCAGCGTATGACCCTGATCAATGAGTCTGGCCTGTACTCTGCGGTCCTACGCAGTCGCAAGGCAGAGGCCAAACGATTCAAGAAGTGGGTGACTGCTGAAGTGCTTCCAGCGATCCGCAAGCATGGTCGCTACGAAGACAAGCATTCCAAGATGGCAACGCTGATGGATGAGCTGATTGGCATGAGCGAGCTGAGCGTCATCAAGGGCCTCATCAGGGACAAAGGTAAAGCGGTGCAGGCGGACAAGCGCCAGAGTTTCACGCATACCATGCACAGCCGGCTGCATACCCGCTTCAATGTTCCGCGCACAGAGCTGATTCCGGCACACCAGTTCGAGTCAGCCTGTAATTTCATCGCGGCGTATGCGCTTGAGGGCGAATACCTGGGCAAGGAGGAAGCCAAGGCCAAGCAGCCATTGAGCATCCACTACCCCGTTGAAGTTCTCGCTCGTCACAAGCCTGAAATGGTTAAGTCGCGCGGTGACGGCCACGCATGGCTCGACGTGTCTCTTCATGATCTTCGCGATATCCGTGGTGATAACACCCCTTGCGAGGCGATTCTCATTGAGCTGCGCAGGGCCGGCTACGAGGTCGATGGCGCTTGGTGGGAGCTTCGCACCTACCGCAATAAAATGCAGGAGATCGCCAGCTTCGCTCGCGGGCTTACTTGCGTCATTGATGAGCCGCACCGTTATGCGATCAAGGTGGGGGACGCAGCATGAATGCGCTGATGATCGCAGGTATCGAGATACACCAGGATCAGGACGGTCGGTTCAGCTTGAATGACTTCCATCGCGCCGCTGGCGGCGAAAAAAGACATGCGCCAAACGAGTGGATGCGGATTGGTCAAGCGAAGGAGTTGGCAGAAGAAATTGGCAAAGCGGGAATTCCCGGTTTGAGAACTGCCCGTGGTGGGCGCGCGCCGGGCACTTATGCATGTAAAGAGCTGGTGTATGCCTACGCAATGTGGGTCAGCCCGGTGTTCAGCCTTCATGTCATCCGCACGTTTGACACCGTTGCTGCCAATGACCACTCGATTCCGCAGGAGAAGCGGCTGCCAGTAGCCGCCGACAACCTCGACGCAGCCAAACGCATTGCCGAAAACTTCGGCCTGGAAGGAAATCAGGCCCTATTGAGCGCCAACAGCATGGTCCGCTCCGCCATCGGTATCGACCTGATGGAAATGGCTGGGGTCAAGCGGTTGGTAAGCGAGTCGCAGGAGCTGAACTACACACCGACGGAGCTTGGCGCGAAGTTCGGCATGAGCGCGGTGAGCATGAACAAACTGCTCGCCGACTGCGGCCTCCAGCATCAGGTCCTCTACAAGCCAGGCAAGAAACGCTGGGAGGTGACACCTGATGGCAAGTTGTTCGCGGTCATCACCGACACCGGCAAGAAACACAGTGACGGCAAGCCAGTTCAGCAAATCCTCTGGAAGGAATCGGTGCAGGAGATGCTGGCTAGGCTGGCTGATCAGCTTCGCTCCGGACTTCCCGCGGTGATCGCCGGCGGCTTTACGCGCTAAAGCCAAGCCTTGTACAAGCCATTACCTCGCTTCGGCGGGGTTTTGGCGCTTCCCGCGGATGATGGTAGATTGCCGGCATCTACAGGGAGATTTCGTATGACTGGAAACATGATGGCTGGCTTGGTTTTTCTGATTGTGCTGGTTGTCGTTTACTTTATTCCCACCTACATCGCGTATTACAGAGATCATCCAAATCGCATTGCAATACGCCTTCTGAATCTTTTTCTCGGCTGGACGTTCCTCGGCTGGCTGGCCTGTCTGATTTGGTCAGTCTTAGCCATAGAGAAGAATGAAGATGACCTGTTGGGTTCACCAATAAAGCCTGAAGACAAATATCAGCAGCTTGAAAAGCTTGGTGATCTAAAGGAGCGCGGATTGCTTACAGATAGCGAGTACCAGAATGAAAAGGCTCGCATTCTTGGCTGATCGGTACTTTTCGTATATCCCAGCGAGGGAACGACATGAAGTTTTTTGTAGGAGCGGTAGCGGTGGCGCTGTTGGCGGGGTGTTCGTCGCCCTCCGATCTAATGTCGTCGAACCCTGCTGTCACGGTGACGTCTGCCAAGACTCCGAAGGCCCTGGCGCTGTGTGTGTTCCCTCAGTGGCAAGAGCACAGTTCAAGCGCAACCATGACTGAGACGGCCACTGGATATCGACTTGTAAATGGTTTTGCACAACAGACGGACGATGTTCTGGATGTCAGGTCGACGAAATCCGGAAGTGTCGCGAAGCTCTATCAGCGTGTCGCCTGGTCTCAACTTGGGCGTTCTGGGCTGCGAGATTCGCTGCAGCAATGCCGCTGACATCAAGGCCGCCGAAAGGCGGTTTTTTTATGGGAGAAAAATATGAGCTTTGCTATTTCTGCATCTGGCTCGACGACGATCAAACTCTCGGGATCGCTCGCAAAAAAGTTTGGCAGGACACACCTCAAGCAAATTGATTCTGGTACCGCCCGCGAGGTCTTCAAGGCTTTAGGCTGCACTATCGAGGGTTTTGAGCAAGAGATTAAGCGCCTTGCGGCCAGGGGAATGCGATTCGCGGTGTTCCGCAACCGACGAAATATCGGTGAGGCAGATTTTGGCCTGGGCGGAACCAGCGAGGTGCGGATTGTCCCGGTGATTGAGGGGAGCAAGCGCGGCGGTGTACTGCAAACTGTCGTTGGGGTTGTGCTCCTGGCAATTTCATATGCATTTCCCGTCACAGCGCCTTACTTGACCCCCGCCGGCATTGGTCTCGTTGCCGGCGGCGTCATTCAAATGCTCAGCCCCCAGGCCTCCGGACTCAAGCAGAGCGCATCCCCCGAAAACCTACCCTCATACGCCTTCGGCAGCGCCAAGAACACCACGGCCAGCGGGAACCCGGTGCCGATCTGCATCGGTGAACGCCGGTGGGGCGGAGTCATCATCTCGGCGTCGATTTACGCGGAGGACAAGATCTGAGTATCATTCTTCATCGAAAATGGAGATTACGATGGAAAATGTAAAAGTTTTGCTCAATGAGCATGTCCCTGAGTTTATGGATGCTAGGAACGGTTCATTCAAACTTAAACTTTCGAATGCAGACATGTTTGACGAGAAGTATCTCCTTGTTTATGGAGCTCGCGAACCAATTTGCTTGATGATTGTGGATAGATACGTAATCACTCCTGGGCAACGTGAGGTTTCGGTCCATGTTTCCTACTTTGGTTGTTTTCCGGAAGGCACCGATTTCACTGATTTGAAACGAGGTGACGGGCGATCCTCTTATAGGATTCTTTGTGACGTCTCCGCGATGCTGCAGAAGCTTGGTGCTGCTAGTTTGGAATCAAAGCCAGAGGATATTTTTGATCCTCAGTTGCCATCTGATGCAAAAAGAAGGGTGGGACTGATGTTTGGGGTTCCCCCAGATAAGGTGAAAATCTCAATCGACTTCTAACAAGTCATTAACCCGCTTCGGCGGGTTTTTTATTGCCCGGAGGAAAGTATGGGCGCAGCAGTACAGATCGACATCTGCGGAGAGAAGGGCGGTAGCAGTAAGCCAAAGTCGCCAACCGAGGCTAACGACAGCCTGCGCTCGACCAACCTGGCCAAGATGCTGATCGCCGTAGGCGAGGGGGAGTTCGACAGCGCCCCGACCGACTACGACATCTACCTGGACAACACGCCGATCAAGGATGCGAGCGGGAACATCAACTTCCCGAACGTGAAGTGGGATTGGCGCTCTGGCTCTGTGGATCAGTCGTACATCCCGGGCATCCCATCGGTCGAAAACGAGACCACGCTGAACATCGAGCTGCGCAGCGATACCCCATGGGTGCGCTCGATCACCAACACCCAGCTGTCAGCCGCGCGCGTTCGGTTCGCCTGGCCGGCCCTGCAGGCTCAGGACGAAGAAGGGATCGGCGGCTACCGCATCGAGTACGCGATCGACGTGGCCACCGATGGCGGCGCCTATCAGCAGGTGCTGCTCGAGGCGGTGGACGGCAAGACCACCACCCGTTACGAGCGGTCCCGCCGCGTAGATCTGCCGCCTGCCACCAGTGGCTGGTTGATTCGTGTGCGCCGGCTGACTCCAAACCGGAACAGCAACAAGGTTGCCGACACCATGCTGATCGCCGGCCTGACCGAGGTGATCGACGCGAAGCTGCGTTACCCAAACACCGCGCTGCTGTACATCGAGTTCGACGCCGAGCAGTTCACCAACATCCCGGCCGTCACTGTGAAGTGCAAGGCCCGCAAGTGGCAGGTGCCGAGCAACTACGACCCTGTGACCCGCACCTACACCGGGACCTGGGACGGCACCATGAAGCAGGCCTGGACCAACAATCCCGCTTGGATCACCTACGGGGTTTGCACCGAGGACCGCTTCGGCCTGGGCAAGCGCATCAAGCCGTACATGGTCGATAAGTGGGAGCTGTACCGGATCTCGCAGTATTGCGACCAGAACGTGCCGAACGGCCTGGGCGGCCAGGAGCCGCGCTTCCTCTGCGATATGAACCTGCAGGGCAAGGCCGACGCCTGGTCGCTGTTGCGCGATATCGCCGGCATCTACCGAGGCATGACCTATTGGGCTCAGGGCCAGCTGGTGATGCAGGCCGATATGCCACGCGCTCAGGACTACGACTACGTCTTCACCCGGGCCAACGTCATCGACGGGAAGTTTTCCTACGGCAGTGCCTCGGCTAAGACTCGGTACACCCGCGCCCTGGTCAGCTACGACAACCCGGCGAACAACTACGACACCGACGTCATTCCGTTTGCCGATCTGGAGTTGCAGCGCCGCTTCGGCGACAAACCCACCGAGCTGACAGCCATTGGTTGCACCCGCGCTTCCGAGGCCCAGCGCCGCGGTAAGTGGGCGATCCTGAGCAACAACCAGGACCGGACCATCAGCTTCAAGACCGGTATGGAAGGTGTGATTCCGCTGCCTGGGCACATCATCCCGGTGGCGGATTCGCTGCTGGCCGGCCGGCAAATTGGCGGCCGTATCTCGGCAGTGGCTGGGCGCGTGGTGACGCTTGACCGCGATACCCAGGCCAAGGCCGGTGATCGCCTGATCATCAACCTGCCGGGCGGGCGCGCCGAAGGCCGGACCGTGCAAAGCGTCACCGGCCGCGCTGTCACCGTGACCACGGCCTACAGCGAGCCGCCATTGCCTCAGCTGCAGTGGGCGCTGGATGCTGATGACCTGGCGATTCCGCTTTACCGGGTGCTGAGCACCAAGCGCACCACCGAGGGCGACTTCGAGATCAGCGCCCTGCAGTACGAACCCGGGAAGTTCGCTTTCATCGACACCGGCGCCCGCCTGGAAGAGCGGCCGATCAGCGTGATCCCGATCACCGTCGTTCCGCCGCCGGTGAGCGTGACCTTGACCTCGAACTACGCGGTCGACCAGGGCATCGCCGTCAGCACCATGAACATTTCGTGGCCCGCGGTGAACGGTGCTGTGGCCTACGACGTGGAATGGCGCAAGGACAATGGGAACTGGATCAAGGTGCAGCGCACTGGCGCGACCAGCGTCGACGTGACCGGGATTTATGCCGGTGCCTACCTGGCCCGGGTGCGAGCGGTGAGCGCCTTCGACATTTCGTCGATCTGGAAGGCGTCGAATCTAACCCAACTCAACGGCAAGGAGGGGCTGCCGCCTTCGGTGTCGTTCCTGACCACCACCAGCGAGCTGTTTGGGATCGGTATCAATTGGGGATTCCCGGCTGGTGCCGAGGACACCCAGCGGACCGAAATCTGGTATGGGCCGGCGAACGACCTGGGCACCGCCACGAAGCTGGCCGACCTGGCGTATCCGCAGGCGGACTATCGCATGCAGAGCTTGCTGGCCGGCGCAACCTTCTTCTTCTGGGCGCGCCTGGTGGATCGAACCGGCAATATCGGCCCGTTCTATCCGGTGGTCAACGGGGTGCTGGGTCAGGCCAGTTCGGAGGCCGGGCCAATCCTCGAAATGCTCGCGGGCAAGATCAGCCGAACAGAACTGGGCCAGGACCTGATTACGGAGATCGACGGCCTGCAGGACCAGATCGACGCCCTGGACAACATCCTGCTGTACGACGCCGAGAAAACCTATATCAAGGACGACATCGTCCAGCAGGGGCAGCGGCTATACCAGGCCATTCAGGCGGTACCGCTTAACACCCCACCGCCGAACGCAATCTACTGGCTAGACGTGGGGCAGTCGATCGAGACGGCCAACGGCCTGGCGCAGCAGGTGGCGACCAACACCGCCGATATCACCGAGTTGGACGGGGTGGTAACGGCGCAGGCGGCTTCGACCAACACGCTCAGGGCCTCCTGGCGGGAGGACGATGGGGCTGGCGATTTGGCTGACGCCATAAAGGGCTGGAACAACACCGCGGCGATCGTCACGGAGGAGAAAGTCAGAGCAACGGAGATCGAAGCCGAGGCCACGCAGAGGATTCAGCTGCAGGCCACCGTTGGTGAAAACACCTCGGCAATTCAGCAAACGTCGTCGGCCCTGGCGAATACCAATGGCCAGCTGTCCACTATCTGGTCGGTGAAAATGGAGACCACCGCTGGCGGCCAGAAGTATGCGGCCTCGTTTGGCCTGGGCCTGCAGGTAGATCCGTCTGGGGTGTCGTCGCAGTTCGTTGTGCGGGCTGACACCTTCATGTTGCTGAACCTGGCCAACGGTACGCCGGTGTCTCCATTCGCCGTGACCGGCGGCCAGACCTTCATCAACTCAGCCTTCATCCAGGACGGCACGATCACCAACGCCAAGATCGGCAACTACATCCAGTCGAACAACTACGTCGCCGGCAGCACTGGGTGGCGTTTGTGGTTTGACGGGACGTTTGAGATCAACAGCGCCCTGGGCGCCGGCGCTCGGCAGGTCATCAACAACAACGGCGGCAAAGTGTTCGATGAGAACGGCATGAAGCGATATCAGTGGGGGAACTTGGCCGCATGAGCTATGGCATTCGGATCTGGGGCGCCGATGGTGCGCTACAGATTGACGAGAACTCCTTCACCATTCGCGTGGTTTTATCGACGCTAGTTACGTTCGCTGTGGGGGCAAATAAGAGCAGCCAGGATTTCGCAGTACCTGGCGTAGGCCCGGGCAACGGCACGGCCATCGTGGTTCCGATCGGCCCCTATGGGGACAGCAACCTGCAGTTTGAAACCGAGGTGCTGAACGGGGTGGTGCGGGTCTACAACCACACCCGAACCTTTGCCGCCAGTTCCACCTCGTCCGGAACCATGCGCCTGATCGTGATGAGGTGGAGCTGATGAGCTACGGAATGCAGTTCATGAACAACGGCGACGTGGTGACACTCGACTCGGAGTTTGCGCGGCTGATGGTGATCTCCACGGGGCGCTATGCGCCGACAGAAGAGGGTGGCCTTGGCTCGACTACTACTTTTGCGCGCCCGGTTACCTCCCAGGAACCGCCTCTGGTGTTCATCAGGCCCGATACCGTGAATGGGGTGGCAGGCCTCTGTCGGATGCGGCTTACAGGGTCTGCTGGCAACTGGACGGGCTTTTACGTTCGGGCCTATAGCGCAGACACTGCCCAGCCCAATGGGCGCTACTTCGTCGCAGCCTTTGGTGCTCAGCCAGTGGCACAGTACGGGGCTCGCCTGTGGGACGGTACCGGAAAGCTGCTGTTTGACTCCGGCACGTCTGCGGCGACTTTCACTCGCGCCTTCCAGAACTGGAGCTACGTCAAGGACGACAAGGATCCGCAGGGCCTGACGCGGATTTACTACACCGTGCCGTTCAACTTCCCGCAGAACGAGTTCCTGCTGCTGAATAACTTCGGCATGAATATGACCGCGGGCAGTGCTATTCCCAGGAATCTCTACTGCTGGTGGGACTTTCCCAACAACACGCTGTACGCGATCACGATTGCCTCGGCAAACCCGATCGCCTTCTTCCTCCCTGCGGTCTTCGCGAAGATGAACAACTGAGAACAACCTGATAACCAGCCGGCCATGAGCCGGTTTTTTTTGCCCAACGAAAGGATAAACCCATGGCTTGGCTTCGAGCGGGGACCGTGGCCGTTACGAACGGCTCAACGACGGTGACCGGAACCGCAACTGGTTTTGCTGCAAATACCCGGGTAGGAGATGCGTTCATCGGCCCAGATGGCCGTCAGTACGAGCTTGTTAACGTTGCCAGCGATACGGTGATATCGATCACCCCGGCATATCAGGGCGTTACAGCCTCTGGTGCCGCCTACGCGATCATGCCAGTCCAGGGCTATCAGAAGCTCCTGGCGGACCAGGTGCGGGACTGGGTGAATAATTATGGCGCGAAGATGGCGGCGCTTGGCACCACTGGCAACTACGACATCTTGCCAGTAGTGAAAGGCGGCACCGGCGGCACGACCCAGGCTGCTGCGCGCAGTGGCCTGGGTCTCGGCACGGCTGCAACTGTCGATGCTGCGACGCTGCCGACGAAAGCGGCATCAGGCATCAATACCAGCACCGCTCCGGACGCGGCCGGCTATGACAATCCCGGCAATGCTCAGGGAGGCGGCCTTTACAAGATCGGCGGTGGCTGGTCGTCGTCAGGCCTGACCTACGCCGCGATGATTCGAGTTCCCTACGCCGCAGCTTACGAAGCCCAGATCTTTTTCCCCATGGGCCTTACCACCAACAAAATGTATTTCCGCAGCGCGCTGGGTGTAAGTGGCGGCACCCTGGGTGCGGCTGTCGAGATCTACCACACCGGCAACACCACCCGCGGCTCCGGCGGCGTGTTGTCTGCCGCTTCGCCGATTGTGCGTATCGCCAATGTTGCGGATAGCGATCGAGGCGACCTTCAGGAGCAGACCTTCGAACCAGTCGGCACCTGGGGCGTGGCGAATGAGGAAGCCCGCGGCGTAAGTGTCGAGCGCCTGGCTGTTGGTGAGTATCGCGTAACTGGCAGCCTCGGCCTGGCGCTGGAAGGCTGGCGCACGCAGGACCCGTGCTCGCCCGACGGCGGTGGCACCCTCGGCATCACCGAGAGCGAGCAAGCCGAAGACGGCACTGTGATCATCCGGCTGTTCAAGCAGCGCTGGACCCTGTCCGAAGACGGCGAAATGATCCCCGGCCGCGGGGCGCCACTGGACGTGCCGCTCAACAGCTGGATCGACGTGCGCCTGGAGATGCCGCAACCAGAAACACCGCCACCACCGGCCACCCTCGAAACCGAATAACAGCCCGCCACTGAGCGGGCTTTTTCTTGCCTGGAGAAAAGCATGCCGAACACCGAAACCCGCGGGGTGCGCAATCGCAACCCCGGCAACATTGATTACAACCCGGCCAACAAGTGGCAGGGCCAGCTCCCACCCAACCCGGTGCTTGAGAAGCGGTTCGCCCGGTTCGATACGCCAGAGAATGGCATCCGCGCCCTGGGCAAGCTGCTGCTGACCTATCAGCGAAAGCACGGGCTCAGGACAGTGAAGGCCATTATCAGTCGCTGGGCGCCGGCGGTAGAGAACGACACGGCTGCCTACGTGCGCGCCGTCGAGGCAAACACCGGCACACGGCCGGGGGCGGAGATCGACCTGACTCAAGCCCAGGTCATGGCCGGATTCGTCAAGGCGATCATTCATCATGAAAACGCAGGCTACGCATACCCGGATGCGGTTCTGGCCGAAGGCGTGCGGCGGGCGCTGACATGAGCTCTGTACAGAAGCTGGCCGGCTTGCTGGTCCTGGCTGGTCTATTGATCGCCGCCGGCGCCGGTGTGGGGGCTTGGCTTGCCGCTGGCCACTACCGGGCCTTGCTTGACGCTGCCCAGGACGATCTGGCTACAACCAAGGCTGGCCGCGACCACCTGGAAGAGCTGGCGGGCGAGCAGGGCAGGAAGCTCGGCGACCTGGTGTTGGCCGGTAGAGGGCGTGAGCAGCGCGCCGCCCAGGCCCAGGCCGACGCCAGAGAGCTGGCCCAGGGCGAGTATGCCGCGGCGAACCGCCTGTTGCAGGAACGAACCGGTGGCGACCAGTGTGCGGCCGCCACGGCTGTTATCGATCAGGAGCTTGGGCTATGAAGTTGGTACTGGTGGGGATTGTGGTATTGCTGGCGGGATGCGCCGCCCGGGAGCCGGAGGTGCGCACTGTGCGGGTGGAGGTTCCTGTGCAGGTGCCGTGCACGACCCAGGAGGTGGAGGTACCGGCATGGGCGGCAGCCGGCTTGAAGAAGTCCGACGCCCTGGAGGTGAAGGTCCGGGCACTTCTGGCTGAGCGCAGGCAACGGATTGGTTATGAGAAACAGTTGGTGGCAGGGATCACTGCTTGCCAGTAGCAATATCACCAGACGTCAGATGATAGTAGTGCTGATACACACGATCTGCATTTACACATGTCTGCGCATACTGAGTGGTGGTCATCCCTAGCCTTGCAGACTCCATCCTCATGAATCGCTCAAGGAATTCATCTCCACCGGGCATCTTTGTCGACTCCTGGAATTCGGCCATCTGGATGAGGATTGTGCAGCCACCAGATATTTTTGCAGATATGAGCGCGGCATGAAATTTCTGCATCGGAGTTTGATCCGCGGCAAATGCATAGGAGGTCAAAACGAGCAGAGCACCCAATGTGGCCACGTTCATTTCGTACCTCCAGGGCATGTGCCTTCAATCCGAGCGATGAGCTGATTTCCTTGATTTTTGGAATTCCCCACAGCTTGATTTACACGGTACCACTCGAATGCCTCGGACGGTTCGCACTGGTGCAGCACCATCTGTTCGGCGCGCTCCAATGACGTCATCGGGTCAAGCCATTCACGGGCCAAATCCGTGGACAAGACAACCGGCCGCCGGTCATGAATGTCGACCATGCCTCCCTGGGCATCGGCGGTGATGATCACGAAGCCGTCGTGCTCACAGGGCGCATTGTCGCGGGTCGGGAGTTGACCGATTGAGGCGCAAAAGGAAGGCGGACCATCTCGGCGCCGGATGTAGTAAGGCTGTTTCTTTGGGTCTCTATCCCCACCGCATCAGGTCGGCGTACAGCCCCTCTTCAGAACCTTATTTTTATTGGGAATAAGATTGATGCTAAATTGTTATTTCTGTTCGATAATTATGAAATTGACAGAAAGGGTTGATCAGCTAGAGTTGTTATCGCGTATCTAAGGTTAGGTTCGTATGAAAAGGAGAGGTTCTGATTCGGAACTTCAATTTATATGGAAATAAGGAGGCTGAAATGCCTGAGTTGGCCAAGAAAGTTTCAAACTTAAAACAAGGGGGCGTTATCCCCTTCACCCTCTTTGATCTGGACGGAATTTCGATCACTTTAGATCTGCCCAATATATTTAAGCTCAAACTGGGGGAGGAAGATGACTGCTCGGCTGTTCCAATGCTGACAAATAATTCGCCCTATACCGTCATGTCTGCAACTTTTAGCATCACTCTCGATGAAAGTGTGTTTAATCCTGGTAAGGAAGAGATTGCGACGGTGCAATGGCTGAATTCAGACAGCTTAGCGCAAGTAAGCTCCATGAGATTCACTTGTGGGCAAGCTCTTGTTGGTCAAAAAATTCAATGTGTTCCTGAAACTAAAGGATACAACGAAATTCAGTTTAAAGCCACAATGAATAGTGGGGAGGGCAAGGAGCTCCTGAGTAAAAGTTTGACTCTTGAATCGATCCTCCTAGGAGCGGTTGCTTCGAAAGCTGTTCCGGATGCAGGGCCCGTTATTAATGTTAGCGCGAGCAACAACTGATCTGCTACCGCGAGGCCCGGGTCTTAGGGCCTCGCGGTCGTTCCTGGTGCTGCGATATGGCACATGGTTAAGTCATCACCTGAGTCTATAACCTAGACAATCGTTTTTGGCTGAAGCTTCAAGTCAGTCAGCATCTGCCGCAGATTATCTGTCTCTCTCCTGTTTGATCTCGTCGAGATCACTGATCTTCTGGCGCATGAACGCCGCTTCTGCACCTCCCTGTCGGAGATGCCCCGCGAACTCGTCTTTCTTCACCTGTACCTCGGCCAGCATCGTGACCAAGCCGAAGATATCCTCCCGAGCCTTTCGCAGTTGCAGGTTGAATCTTTAAGGTGGAGCAGGGCTGAGCACGGCAGCTGCTGAAGCTCAACCGCGGTTCAGCATGTCTGCGCCGGCTTTGCTGATTGGAATAGCACTTGGTCTAACCAGTTCGACCTCTTCCCGCGATCCGCGATTAACGTAGCCTAATAATTTATTTCTAACAAAATCACTCAATCGAACCTCTAGGTATTTGTGCGAGAGAGCAGCAAAGAATATAGAGAGGCCGACTACAACCAAGGAAAAGCTAGGGTCTCTGATGTACTCCCTAAGACTTGTCTCCCAAAGCACGTCGAAGACCGGTTTAACGAAGAACGGATGAATCAGGTATAGCGAATAAGATATGTTTCCGACCCAGATTAGCCCTGCCGGGAACTTCAGGTGTACGGTCTTGCTGGCAATAGTGAGCGCAAAGAACATTAGGGTCAGTGACCATCCCCAGCCGTTAAGACCCATGCCGAACGAAAGCTTGGAGAGGTTTGCCCATACGACGATTGCAGCGGTAATGGCGCACAAAAAAATCGCGAAAGATTTGTTCTCGATTTTGAACTTTGAGAAGTATATCAAGCCGATCGCAACCCCGGCAGCAAATTCCCAAATCAGCGGAGAGGTTAGCAGAGCGAGGTATGATTTAAACCCATAATTGACACGAGCATCCAGAGATGGGGTTGAACCATAAATCAATGGTAGAACAATGAGGGTGGTGGCTATTAAGGAGAAGAAGATGAGCCATTTGAACCTCATAAAAACCATGCTGAATGCAAATAAAGCGTAGAAATAGATTTCATAATTCAACGACCATCCAGGGTATAGTGCGCTTCCGCCGAGTAATGGTGCTAGCGCCGAATCCATGTTTAGAGGGATGAAGAGGATGGAAACTAATACGTCCAGTATGGAGTAAGGGAAATGTGCTCCTAAAAAATCATCGACTACAGTAACGGTTGTCCAGAATATAATGGTCAAGATGGCATAAGTTGGCCAGACTCTAGATAGTCGCTTTATTAGAAAGATAAGCGAGTTTTTAGGTGATGACTCGACGCCTCTTGTTGAGTACGCCATGATAAAACCACTGATTATGAAAAATAATGGAACGCCAGCGCCGCCGCCAGAAAAAAGCCAGTAATAAACTCCAGAGTCCTTTGGTATGTTTTGCTGCTGTATTGTGTGAAGCATCACAACCATTAAAGCAGCTATTCCGCGCAAGGCTTGGATGAAGTCCAGTTTGCCATCACGGTTATTTATGTTGACGCTAGGGTTGGCAGCAGTCATGAAGAGCCGTCCGAAAAAACAATGATTTTTTATTAGGTACTGCGCGTAAAGGGGGATGGGGCCCCGGTCAGGCGGCCGGTATTCTCAGTCTTTTCTGTGAGAATTGATAGCTTATGGCCGCCTCACCACCAGGCTAGCAGATGACGAAAAGAGAGGCCCTTGCCGCACCTGATGACCAATCCAGAGTAGCAGGGATCGCTTGTGGCTTAGCGTCAAAGCTTAGCTAAAATGAAAAGGTCAGCCGTCACGCTCTACAATCATGTTTTGAGGTCGGGGGGAGTGATGGACGGGGGCTCCTTTGTTATCAGTTTCCGGATCTCATTTTCCAGCAGAACGATACGTTGACTGCACGTGATTAGGCGACGAGTTGTAGGGATGGGATTGAATTGTGTTCGGTCGGCAGAACGCCGGAGAAGGGTGGGGACTTTTTCGGGGATTTGTGAAATTCGGTTGGGGCCGGTACGGCATCGTTTGCAGCGAGCGCCGGTAAAGACCCAATAAAATCAGCACTTTATGTGCATTTTCAAGCATGGGGTGCTAGGGGTCGAGTGTTCGAATCACTCCGTCCCGACCATATAATTCAATGTCTTAGCCCAATCTTCACAGGTTGGGCTTTTTCATGTCTGGGTTTTTGTGTTGCTGGTTTTGCAGTCTGCTTTCCCGGCGCCAGCTAAACGCTCCTCAAGCATTTCAATGTTGATACCTGCATTTAAATGCGCTCCCCAATAGGAGGGCGTAGGATGGATTTGCCTACGGTTCGTCGGTACTCAGCTCTGACCAGGGGATGCTAAGCATGAAGGTGAATGGCTTAAAAGTTGTGTTGATTGCCGCAACGCTGGTGTTGAGTGCGTGCTCCGGAACGACGACGACACGCTCCTGTTTCTCGGATGCCTGCAAGCTCGGCGGCAATTACACTAAGTTGAATACCGGCGGTGGTGCTTCTGCGCTGGGCAATAGCTATAACGAGTATGGTTCGAGCCTTTTGCACGACTGAGGTTTTCTCCGAGTGCCAGAAGAGTGAGTCGTCAACGATCCAGGACGCTTTTCTGTCAAAGCCCGGCCCAGAGCCGGGCTTTTTCATCCCGGTCTTTCCCCCAGGCGAGGTTGATACGCTGATAGCCGATGGATTACCCGTATGGGAGACCGCTCAGGTGGGGGGGCGTGAAGGATCGAGAGAATAAAGAAGGGCCCACCGTAAGGTGGGCCCTGTTCGTTTCTGTAATGGCCAAGGCTGATCGGGTAGCACCCTCATCTGAACGGAGAGTGCGCCCATCGGACCTCAGACCAGGCTGATCATGTCCGCGCTCAGTTGCGCGGGGTTGAAACCGACCAGGGTAATGCTGCTGTCTCCCGCCACGATCAGGCTGTCGCTGCCTTGCTGGCTGGTGGCGCTGAGGACGGCGGCTGTGGAGGCGAACAGCGACTTGGAAAACACCAACTGATCGAAGCCGTTCTGGTGAACGTTGAAATCGCTGATCACGTCATGGCCGAAGCCGCCCACGTCGAAGACAAACAGATCGCTGCCCACACCGCCGCTGAGGGTGTCGTTGCCCAGGCCACCCACCAGGATGTCGTTGTGCGCGCCGCCGTAGAGTGCGTCATTGCCATTGCCGCCGAGCAGGGTGTCGTTGCCGCTTCCACCGTGCAGCAGATCATGGCCCGCGCCGCCTTCGATAAGATCGTCGCCGCCCTGGCCGAAGATCAGGTCGCGGGAGGCGGTACCCTTCAGCAGGTCTGCCAACTGCGTGCCTTCGGTGGCCTTGGCGTAGCTCTTGTCCGACCCGAACAGGCCTTCGAAGTCGAGCTTGCTGCCGGTCACGGTAAAGGCCGGGGTCAAGGCCTGGCCCAGGAGGCCTTCGAACTCGACATGCTCGACGTCGTGCAGCTCCTTGAGGCCGTAACGCCCGTTGGTGTCGTTGAGAAACAGGCTGCCATCGCTCAGGCGCACGGCTTCGTAACTGGTGACCGTACCCTGCAGGAAGACTTTGTCGTCGCCCACGCCACCGGCGACGATGTCGGTGCCGGTGCTGACCCTGAAGCTGTCGTTGCCGGCGAAACCGTCGAGGAAGTCGTCGTTCCTGCCGTCCTGCAGCTTGTCTGCGCTGTCCGTGCCGAGGAGAAAGGCCGGCGTGCCGAAGTGGTTGGAGGTGGCGGAGTATTTGTCGCTGACCCAGGTAAAGCTGCGGCTGACCGGGTCGAGGTTGCTGATGACGATGGTGCTGTCACGCTCGATGTAGTCGTAGAATGTCGACTGGCCGATGCGCTGGATAGGGTTGATGAAAACGCCTTCCAGGTGCGCCACCCAGCCGTTGGGATTGATCACGGAGAAGGGGCCGTTGGGCCAGGTGGGCAAAGCGTAGACCGTGTCGAACAGCACGATGTTGTCGGTGGTCGAGGTGTAGCTGGCGTCACTGCCTTTGAGGGCCGCGAGAATGGCGCCGCTCAGGTCGGTCTGTTCGCCGATCAGCCGGTGCACGATGTCGTTTTCGAAGCCGAAGTTGAAGATACCGTCGCTGTTGCTGGCCTTTGGCGACGCCATGCCGAAGTAGTCCGAATCCTTGAAAAAGCCGTCGGCCAGGGTTTCCCTGCCCTGGTACATGCTGTTGGTCACGGAGCCGCCCTGGCTGTAGCCGGTGACCAGCACATCCTTGCCCGTCAGGTTATGGCTACTGGCGTAGTTCTTGATCGAGTCGAGCAGGTAGTCGTAGCCGTGGATATAGGAGTTGTCGATCATTGCCGGGTATCCCAGCAAGTCCATCGGCGAGTTGGTGCCGGCAATCGAAAAGCCCATTTTCACCAGCTTGCCGCTCTCATCGTATTGGCCGAATACCTTGGCCTGGGAGCCGGATACGTTTTCGCCCTTGAAGCTGCCTGTCAGGTCGAGGTGGCTGCCGTCGATGCCCAGGTCGCTGGCGCTGATCTCGCGCCAGCCCTTGGGCAGGACAAAGGTGTTGCCTTCGCCCAGGACCGCCCCGGGCAAGTGGTAGAGCGCGCCTACCGTCGCTACGCCGCTGGTGTAGGTGGCCAGGTTCCAGGCATCTGAAATCAGCACGCGGCCGTCTTGGCCCTTGTAGTCGAATATCGCCATGGTTCGTTTTCCCTCACAAACTAAAAAGTCATGAAAAAAAACAAGAGCTGAAGTCTTCTTGTTCTTCTTCGCTCGGATTTCAGAGCCTGGTGACTGCGCGCTCCGGAATCTGCGCCCAAGCTACTCATTCATTTGGAGGGTGTGGGTAAGGTAAGGGGGGGTTGGCACGATCGTCCTAGTGAAAGCCCGATCCAGCCGCTATAAATCCGGCGTCATTACAGTTTGGTTAGCTCGAGGGTGGCTCGCAGCCGCCCATCCTCTCTACCTTCCAGCCCGGGCGTCAGCCGCGGCGGCGAACCCTGAGCAACATGCGCGCAAGAATGTCGTCCTTGTCGAAGAAGTGATGCTTGAACGCCGCCAGCACGTGGACCAGGATCAAGGCGCCGGCGCCCCAGGACAGCAGGCGATGTATCCACATGGCCAGGTCGTAGCGGGACTGATCCACCGGTGCTATGGGCGGCAGGTTGAACAGACCCAGCAGCGGTATCGGGTGACCGGCGACCGAACTCCAGTACCAGCCCGAAAGCGGCACGGCCAACATGGCGATCAGGTAGAGCAGGGCATGGGCGATATGGGCGATGCCGGACATCGCCCTGGAGACGCTGCTGGGCATGGCCGGGTAGCGGTGGGTCAAGCGATAGCAGAGCCGGGCAAGCAGCAGGAACAGCACGGTGCTGGCAATCGCCTTGTGCACGAAGACCGCCGGGCCGCCCCTGGGCACATCGCCACGCAGGTTGGCGGAGTAAAAACCGATCAGCCAGACGCCGATGATGATCAGCGCCATGCTCCAGTGGAAAAGCCGTGCTGCCAGACTGTAGGAAGAGGAAGCATTCATAGGGACAATCTGCCGTTGTGAAAGGTGGAAGGACTCCGGGTTGCCGTCGGTTAAGTCAACCGGGTGTCGCCTCCTTGGCTCGGAACGCGATGGCGGCCTTGGGTCGAGGGCGATCGCGGAAGGAGTATTTCAACAGACATTTGTATTTACAAGTTTTGCATTTGCAATAGTTGTAAGTGCATGTTTGCCACCATCTCCATTCGGGCAGCGTCGAATGAAAGGGACAGGCGCATTTCACCGGATCAGCTCAACGACGTAACATGCCCCCGCGCAGAGCCGTCTCAGCAATGGATACCGAGGTCTGAACCTTTGAACAGTTACTGTTTTTCCACCGCCGTCCCTTACCTGGTCACTCGTGTCGGGATGCGCATGGGCGAGTGCTTTTCCCAGGAGCTTGGCGAGCATGGCCTGACGCTGGTCATGTACCGAGTGCTTGCGGTGCTTCGGGAACAGGGCGGGCTCAGCCTTGGCGAGCTGGGCGGACGGGTTTCGGCGGAGATCTCCACCTTGTCGCGGCAAGTGACCAACATGCAGAAGCTGGGGCTGATCCTGCGCGAGCGGCAGGACGCCAATGGCCGTCAGGTCTGCATCAGCCTGACGCCCGCGGGGTTGGCCCTGGTGGAGTCGCTGGTACCACGGGCGATGTATTGGGAGGAGGTGGCCATCCAGGGTTTCAGCGAGGCGGAAGTGGAGCAGCTCAAAGCCATGCTGATGCGCATGCACGTCAACCTGGCGAAGGTGCCGGATGGTTTGACATCCGGCTGAAAATACTCAGTTGCACGGGACTGACTGGGCACATTGAGGTTCCAGCTAACCCGCACTGAAACCTCCCCATGCCCGGCGAACAATCCCCGCCTTACACCCAGCGCCGGAACAACACGCTGGCATTCACCCCGCCAAACCCGAAGCCGTTGGACATGGCGTATTCCATCGCCAGCGGCTGGGCCTGGCCACGAATCAGGTTGAGGCCTTCGGCGCCGGCATCCGGGTTTTCCAGGTTGAGGGTGGCGGGGGCGATCTGGTCGCGCAGCGCCAGGATGGTGAAGATCGCTTCGATCCCGCCGGCGGCGCCCAGCAGGTGGCCGGTGGCCGACTTGGTCGAGGCGATGGCCAGGTCGCTGTGGTTGCCAAACACGCTCTTGATCGCCGCCAGCTCGCCTTTGTCGCCCACCGGGGTCGAGGTCGCGTGGGCGTTCAGGTGCTGGACCTGCGACGGCTCGACGCCAGCCTGACGCAACGCCTGTTGCATGGCGCGGCGGGCGCCGTCGCCGTCCTCCGGCCCGGCGGTCATGTGATAGGCGTCGGCGCTGGTGCCGTAGCCCACCAGTTCGGCGATCGGCGTGGCGCCCCTTGCCAGGGCGTGCTCCAGCTCCTCGATCACCAGCAGCCCGGCGCCTTCGCCCATCACGAAGCCGTCGCGCGCCTGGTCGAAGGGCCGCGATGCGCGTTCCGGCGTGTCGTTGAAATCGCTCGACAGGGCGCGCGCGGCCGCGAAACCGGCCAGGCTGACCCGGTGAATCGTGGCTTCCGTGCCACCGCAGACCGCGACGTCGATCTCCCCGGCGCGAATCATCCGCGCGGCGTCGCCGATGGCCTGGACGCCCGCGGCGCAGGCCGTCACCGGCGTGCCCAGCGGTCCCTTCAGGCCATACTGGATCGACACATGACCGGCGGCCATGTTGCTGAGGAAGGATGGAATGGTGAATGGCGAAAGACGGCGCGGCCCTTTGCTGTCGGTGGTGCGCACGGCGTCGGCGATGGCCGGGAAACCGCCCACGCCCGACGCGATGATGGTGGCGGTGCGTTCCTGCGCCTCTGCCGTCTGCGGCGCCCAGCCGGCCTGGGCCAGTGCCTCCTGGGCGGCGGCGAGGGCGAACAGGATGAAGCGGTCCATCTTGCGCTGTTCCTTGGGCGCCAGCAGCGCGTCCGGATCGAAGCCGGCCTGTGGGTCCTCGGTGCGGTCGGGAACCTGCCCGCCGATGCTGATCGGCAGGTCGCCGATCAGTTCTTCCGGTAGCCGGCGGATACCCGATTGCCCGGCCAGCAGGCGTTGCCAGATCTGTTCGACGCCGCAGCCCAGCGGGGTCAATGCGCCCATGCCGGTGACGACAATGCGTTTGTTCATGACCTTCAGCTCCTTCATCTCGTGTGGGGTGTGTCGCTCTATGGACGTCACTATCATCATGAAAGTAACATGCCCGAACCACAAATACGCAACTGCGAAATCCGAGGAACCGCCATGCAACGCAAGACCCTCCTTCACGACGAATGCCCGATTGCCCGCAGTCTGGAGCGGGTGGGCGAGTGGTGGAGCATCCTGATCATGCGCGACGCCCTGCATGGCCTGCGGCGTTTCGAGGAGTTTTCCCGCAGCCTGCAGATCGCCCCCAACATGCTCACCCGGCGCTTGAATTCGCTGGTCGAGGACGGTTTGCTGGAGCGCCAGGCCTACAGTCAGCGGCCGCTGCGCTACCAATATGTACCGACGGCCCGGGGCGAGGATTTTCGTGTGGTGCTGATGGCGTTCGTCGCCTGGGGCAATCGTCATTACGCGCCGGAAGGGGAAAGCGTGCAGATCGTCGAGCGCGCCAGCGGCCGGCCGGTGCGGCCGATGATGGCCGACCTGGCCGATGGTCGCCCGGTGCCGCTGGAGGCGTGCACGGTCCAGGCCGGGCCGGTGGCCAGTGAAGGCATACGTCAGCGGCTGGCGGGGCTGCGGGCGATGGAGGCCGAGGGCGAGGCCTGAGGGGCCGCGGATCGCCGCGGCACCTTGGCTTAACGACAGGCGCCTGTCACTGGTCCTTTTCGCAGTTGACCATCCACGAGGCGCCGAAGCGGTCGACCAGCATGCCGAAGCGCGCCGCCCAGAAGGTGGCCTCCAGCGGCATCTGCACAGTGCCCTGGTCCGCCAGCGCGGCGAACACCCGCTCGGCCTCGGCGATGCTGTCGACATTCAGCGATATCGAGCAGCCGTGGATCCCCGAATAAGGCCGGTCGGGCGTGCTGTCCGAGCCCATGATGGCCTGGTCGCCCACCAGCAGGCGGGTGTGGATGACCAGGTTGTGGCACTCGGCGGGAACATGGTCGCGGGCGGGGCTTTCGCCGAAGGTCATCATCACTTCGAGGGTGCCTTGCAGGCACTGGGCGTAGAACTTGAAGGCGGCGGCGCAATCGCCATTGAAGATCAGGTAGGGATTGATTTTCATGCTGGGACTCCCGGATGGCAGGGGCCGCGGGCGCGCCGGGTGAGCCGGCCCGCTGGCAAAAGCTGATGGGTTGAGGCCTTCACTAGCAAAGCCTAAACCTGTGTGGCAGTGGGCTTGTTTTTAGACGGTTTTCTCATGGGGCCGTGGCGGGTTATCACCCTTGGTGCAACCCCCTGTCAGGCCCACCGCCCGGTTGGCGGCGGGCCTAGGCTGGTGGCTACACCAGCCGGGTCTGGGGCATGCCCAGCAGGCCGGTCAGGCGATCCATGATCGCCTGTTGCCGGGCGCGGTCGGCCAGGTAGTCGGCCTCGGCGCTGGCCACATCGGCCGAGCAGTGCGGGCAGGTGGTTTCGTGGGCATGGATGTACTGCCAGCAGCCGCGGCACAGCGCCAGCTGGGTGGGCAGGCGTCCTTCCTCGGGGGATTTCTGCCCCTGGTTGATCCACGCCAGCTTGATCACCTGGCCGCTGTCGCTGACGCTGCTGACCGTCTCGCCGGTGTCGATGCGTTCGGTGATCAGGTCGAAGCGACCGACCGCGAACGACGCCTGGGCGGCGTCCTCGAGTTTGACGATGCGTTCGCGCAGGCCCTTTTTCTGCAGGTCCAGGGCACGGTAGTGGCAGTACGGATTGTTGCCGGGCTTGCCCAGCAGCGAGTGCGAGGTCCAGGTGCAGCCGCCGCGGCACACGTCGTTGTAGTAGCAGGTGCGGCAATAACCCCAGAGGTCGTCGACCGAACGCAGGCGGCCAAAATGCATGCCCTCGCTGTAGTGCCAGATGTCGTGCAGGTTCATGTCGCGCACATTGCCGCCGGAAAACCCCACCGTCGCCAGCGAAGGGCAGCCCTTGACCGTGCCGTCGGCTTCCAGGGCCAGCACCGTTTGCCCGGCGGCGCAGCCGCTCCAGTGCACGCGCTCGTCGCCGAAGCCGCGCCACATATGCTCGTAAGGGCCGTAGTAACCGATGTTGTTGCCCACGTTCATCAGCAGGCCGCGTTCCTGGCCTTCGCGGTAGAGGCGCGCGAGCAGCGGCATCACTTCCAGCAGTTGATAGGGTTGCAGCAGCAGTTCCGGGTGGTCCACCGCGTTGCCCATGGCCACCGTCAGCTGGATCTGCCAATGGGTGGCGCCCAGTTCGATGATCTGGTTCATCAGCTCCGGCAAGTCGGGCAGGGTGGCCGCGCCGATCTGCGTGTTGACGCTGACCGCGAGCCCGGCCTGCTTGGCCCGGCGCAGGGTGTCCACGGCCTTGTCGAAGGAGCCTGGGACATTGCGCACGGCGTCGTGCAAGGGCGCCAGGCCGTCCAGCGAAACCCCCACGCCGTTGAGCCCGGCCTCCACCGCGGCCTGCATTTTCGCCGGGGTGAGGTTGCGCCCGCCGGTCTGGATCGCGCAGTAGATGCCGTGGTCGTGGATGGCCTGGATCAGGCGGGTCCAGTCCTTGCGCAAATAGGCTTCGCCGCCGATCAGGGTGACTTCCCGCGTGCCGAGGGCGGCGAGGGCGTCGATCACGTCGAGGCATTCCTGGGTGTTCAATTCATTGGGGCGTCGGTGGCCGGCGCGCGAGCCGCAATGCAGGCATTTGAGGTCGCAGGCGAGGGTGATTTCCCAGACCACATGCACCGGTACGTAACGCTTGAGGTCGGTTTCGCTGAGGTAGCGGGCGGGGCGATTGGCTGACATGGACAGTCCTTTGCGCGCACACCGGCGCGCGGCACGAACCTGGCGGATGTCCGCGCCGTCCCTGGCGATGCCGGCCCGGGCGGACAAAGGGTTTGCCAGTGGGGAACCGGGCCTGGCCCTGGGGGAAGGAAGGCCAGGCCCGGACGCCACCTTTCAGCGAGCTTCGAGGCGGGCGATCTCGGCGTTCAGCTGCTGCAGGGCGCTGCGCAGCGCATCGCCGCTGGCCAGTTGCTGCTCGCCCTGGCGGACGACCGCCTTGAGCTGCGCCAGGTCACCGCTGCTTTGCGCCTGCTGCACCGCCACCGCATACAGTGGCACGGGGTGATGAGGCACAGGCTCGGGGTGCGGGATCGACACCTGGCTGACCGTGGCGTGCTGCACGTCCTGCCAGTTGCCCTGGTAGCAGTATTTGTAGCTGGCGAAACCGCTGGCCCAGTCGAGCCCGAGAATCCCGTGCAGCTGGAAGGTCGCGGCGATCTGGCTGGTCGGTCCGCTGGGGTTGCCGGTCAGGCTCAGGATGATGTGGCCTTCGGTCGAGGGGTGCAGCTGTAACTGGGAGTAGTCGCCCCACACGTCGGCGAAGAAGTTCACCGGCGGGTAGGTACTCTTGAACACGCGGGCCACGCCGCTGACTTTTTTCTGCACGGTGTTGACCAACAGGTCGAGGATCAGAACCGGGGCACCCAACAGCCCCGTGGTGGCTTGGATGCGGGTATGGAACAGTCCAGTTTGCATGGTGCAACTCCTTGTTCTTGTTCAGGGAAGCCGGATGGGTTGGCGCGCCATGGTCAGCGCCGCTCGAGCCTGCCGATCTCGTCCTTGGCCGCGTCCAGCGCGCTGCGCAGCTGGGGCAATTGTTCCAGTTGCTGCTGGGCCAGGCTGGCCAGGCTCTTCATCTGGGCCAGGTCGCCGCTGGCGATGGCGCCATGGATCGGCGCGGCATACAGCGGGGTGATCGGTGGATAGGGCAGCAGGACCGGGCCGGGCTCCAGCGGTATCGGCAAGGCCGAAAAGGCGTAGGAGGGCACCGACTCGACGAGGTGGGCGGGAACGTTCTCCACCGATACCCAGCGCTGGCCGTTGTAGTACTGGTAGTTGGCGATGCCGTTCTTCCAGTCGTGATCCACCACCAGTTGAATCTTGAAGGTGATGATCGAGTTCGAGCCCGGCCCGCCCTGATTACCCTGGGCGGTGACCAGGATCTTGCTGGTGCTGGGTGGCATGACGGTCAGGTAGGTGTATTGCCCCCACACATCGGACGACAGCTCCAAAGGTGGGTTGACGGCCTGGGTCACCAGCGAGGTGCCACGCACGCTCTGCTCGGGGGTGTAGACCAGCAGGTCGAGGGTGAGGCTCGGCGCGCCGGGGATCGAAGTGCCGATCCGGTAGCTGAGGGGAAACAAGCCAAGATTGGACGAAGTGGAACCGGACATGATTGCCTCCAGTGCATTAGAAAATGGAACGGCCTTAGCGCCGTTCCAGACGGGCGACTTCCTGTGCCAACTGCTCGTAAGCGCTGCTCAGTTCTTTGGATTCTTTCTGGGATGAATCGCGTTGTTTGAGCAGGGACTTCATCTGCGGCAGGTTGCCGAGGGCGATTGCTTCTTGAATCGCCACGCCATAAGGCGTGACGGGGTGGAGCGAGGATGAACTCATGGCGTTGCCTTCCGTGGGAGGTTGTAGAGACTGCGCTATCCGGCAGCTTTTGCAGTTAAGCAGGCCGGACATGGAGCAAACGCGAGGGTGAACGAATAACTTTGAATAGCCGTTATCGGGAAAAAATATATTCAGGCAGGACAAGGAACTGACGCGGCTCTATAGCGCGTTTGGCAATCAGCGACCCACCGCTTACAAGGAATGAATACAAGCCGGCGCCACCACTTACATGCCCCGCCATCCGCCTCACCTGTAGCCGCTGCCGCAGGCTGCGATCGAGCCGCAGGCTCGCGGCGAACGCACGGACGCCGAAGCCCCTGCGGGCCTTATCGCAGCCTTCGGC